>JBIHZO010000014.1:0-19009 GCA_044231405.1 Cypionkella sp.
TGGATCAGGGCGTGCCGGGGGAAGTGATTAGATTTGTGTATCTGAGCACGCATTATTCCAAGCCGATGGATTGGACGAAGGAGAAGGCGGAGCAGGCGGAGGCGACTTTGCGCAAATGGCGGAGCCTTGCTGCAAATGTTGAACCGGCACTTAGCCCACTGAGCAGTGTCGTACATGCCTTGTCTGATGATTTAAACACAGCCGAGGCGTTGGTAGAATTGCACGCGGCCGCAGGGCGCGGAGACTTCTCCGGTCTCCTCGCTTCCGCCGCATTGTTGGGCCTTTTAAGTGATAAGTTTGGAGAATGGGCAAACCAAACATTGGATGAGTCACTAGAAACTCTTGTCAACGGATTATTGGTTTTGCGCACCCAAGCGCGTTTGGACAAGAACTGGTCTTTGGCAGATGAACTTCGCGACGGATTCTCAAATGTTGGGATTGTAGTTAAAGACACACCTGCTGGTGTTCGCTGGGAACTCGCTAGTGTTGAATCCATCAATAGTGTCCACGCGCAAGCTATTCGTGCGACTGCGACAGAGTCTGATGATGAGGCTGACTTTTTGTGGGAAGCCTTCGAGCGCATGAAAGATGGACGTCAAGTATCCAAAGAGAATCAGGAAGTTAAGATACGTGCTCTGCATCGGAGATTTTTTAAGAAATGACCCGCGACCGCCTCTATCTCTTCGACACCACCCTGCGCGATGGTCAGCAGACCCAAGGCGTGCAATTCTCCACCGCTGAAAAGCGCCAGATCGCCACCGCGCTGGATGCCTTGGGTGTGGATTACATCGAAGGCGGCTGGCCGGGGGCCAATCCCACCGACTCGGAATTCTTCGCCAACACGCCCCAGACCCGCGCCACCATGACGGCCTTTGGCATGACCAAACGGGTGGGGCGCAGCGCCGAGAACGACGACGTTCTGGCCGCCGTGCTGGATGCCGGAACCCCGGCGGTGTGTCTGGTGGGCAAGACGCATCCGTTCCACGTCACCACAGCGCTTGGCGTCAGCCTGGAGGAAAACCGCACCGCGATTGCGGCCTCTTTCGCGCATGTGGTGGCCAAGGGACGTGAGGCATTGTTTGATGCCGAGCACTTCTTTGACGGCTACCGCGCCGATCCCGCCTATGCTCTGTCTTGCCTGCGGGCAGCGCTGGATGCGGGCGCGCGCTGGGTGGTTTTGTGCGACACCAACGGTGGCACCTTGCCCTCTGAAGTGGGCCGCGTGACGCGCGAAGTCATCGCGGCGGGCATTCCGGGCAACCGCTTGGGCATCCATTGCCATGACGACACTGGCAACGCCGTGGCCAATTCCTTGGCGGCGGTGGAAGCCGGGGCGCGGCAGATTCAAGGCACGTTGAACGGGTTGGGTGAACGGTGTGGCAATGCCAATCTGATCACCCTGATCCCGACTTTGCTGTTGAAGGAACCCTTTTCCAACCAGCTGCAAACCGGCATCTCGACAGAAGCCCTTTCCGGATTGCTGCGTCTTTCCCGAATGTTGGACGATGTTCTGAACCGGGTTCCGCAACGGTCCGCACCTTATGTCGGGGCATCGGCCTTTGCCCACAAGGCCGGGTTGCATGCCAGCGCCATTCTGAAAGATCCCACCACCTACGAACACGTCCCCCCCGACTTGGTCGGCAACGAACGCGTCATCCCGATGTCCAATCAGGCCGGGCAGTCAAACCTGCGCGCCCGGCTGAACGCGGCTGGCATTACGGTGGCTGCGGGCGATCCCCGGCTGGGGCGCATCCTTGAGATCGTCAAAGAGCGCGAGGATCAGGGCTATGCCTATGACGGCGCACAGGCGTCGTTCGAACTGGTGGCCCGGCAAGAATTGGGGCTGTTGCCCACTTATTTCGAGGTCAAGCGCTATCGGGTGACGGTGGAACGGCGGAAGAACAAATACAACAAGATGGTCAGCCTGTCCGAGGCCGTTGTGGTGGTGAAGATCGGCGAACAGAAGATGCTTTCGGTATCGGAAAGCATGGATGAAACCGGCACCGATCGCGGCCCAGTGAACGCCTTGTCCAAGGCGCTGTCCAAGGATCTTGGCCCGTATCAATCAGTGATTGACGACCTGCATCTGGTGGATTTCAAGGTGCGGATCACCCAAGGCGGGACCGAGGCGGTGACGCGGGTGATCATCGACTCTGAAGACAGTCAGGGGCGGCGTTGGTCCACCGTGGGTGTTTCGGCCAACATTGTCGACGCCAGTTTTGAGGCGCTGCTGGATGCGATCAACTGGAAACTGATCCGCGATGTCGGGGTTCCGGCGTGAGCATTGAGGCCTGCGCAGATCTGGTGGAACGTGGCGACCCCGATCGGTTCGCGGCTGTGATGGCAGCCCCGGCGGGGTTGCGGGCGCAGCTGTGGCCGTTGTATGCCTACAATCTGGAGTTGGCCAAAGCACCATGGGTCACGAAAGAGCCAATGATAGCCGAGATGCGGCTGCAATGGTGGCGCGACGTGGTGGCCGAACCACGCGCCCGCGCGCATGAGGTGGCGGGGCCGCTGCATGATCTGATCCTGCGGGCCGGTTTACCTGTCGATGTGCTGGACCGCATGGCCGAGGCGCGGCGTTGGGACATCTACAAGGACGCTTTCGAAGACCGGGCAGCGTTTGACGCCTATTTGGATCACACCGCGGGCGGGCTGATGTGGCTGGCGGCCAAGGCTTGTGGGGCAGGCGATGCCGCCGAGGCCCCCGCGCGCGCTTATGGCTGGGCGGCGGGTCTGGCCAACTATCTGCGCGCGGTGCCGGAGCTTGAGTCGCGGGGGCGGCTGCCCTTGGTCGATGGTCGGGTTGAGGCGGTGCAGGCATTGGCCCGCGACGGTTTGGCGCGGATTGCGCAGGCGCGGGCAGGGCGGCGATTGGTGGGGGCGGCGGGACCTGCCTTTCTTGTGGGCTGGCAGGCCGAGGCCTTGCTGCGCAAGGTCGTGGACGATCCGCGCGTGGTGGCGGCTGGGGCGCTTGAGCTGTCGGAATTCACCCGGCGCGGGCGGTTGATGTGGCAAGCTGCGTCAGCTCGGTGGTGACGCTGTTTTGTTTGCCCGCTGCCCGATAGTGCGCGCGGCCCCATACCTCACCGCATTTCCTTCGGCCTCAACGCCAGCCAGATCAGCGCCCCGCCGGCCAGCACCAGAAACGGCAGCATCGCCATGTTCACCGCTTGCCAGCCCGCTTGCACCGACCCGCCCGAACAGTTCATCAAACCGCCCGAGGAAAAGCTGGCCAAGGTCACGCCGCCAAAAACGATTAAATCATTCATCCCCTGCATCCGCCCCCGTTCAGACGGCGCGTGCGCGGAAGTCAGCATGGTGGTGGCCCCGATGAAGCCAAAGTTCCAGCCGATGCCCAGCAGGATCAGCGCCACGAAGAAATTCGCCAGATCCACCCCCGCCATTGCCACCGCCCCGGCCCCGGCCAAAATCACCAGCCCGATCGCCATCACCTTTTCCACGCCAAAGCGCGCGATGACATGCCCGGTGAAGAACGACGGCGCATACATCGCCAGAACATGCGCCGTCACCACATTGGCCGCGTCCTTTGTCTCGAACCCGCAACCAACCACCGCCAAAGGCGATGAGGTCATCACCAGATTCATCAGCGCATAGGACACCGTGGCCACGATCACCGCCACGGCAATGCGCGGGGTGCGGATCAACTCCATCCGGCTGCGGCCGATGGCGTCGCCCGCCATCGGGGGCTTCGGTTTTGGAATGTTCAGGCCCGCAAACAGGAACACACCCAGAAAGTTCAGCGCGATCACCGTCAGATAAGTGCCCAAAAAGGGGATCACGAAGGCCCCCGCCGTCGCCTTCACCAATTGCGGCCCCACAACGGCGGACAAAAGCCCCCCCGCCATCACCCAGGAAATCGCCTTGGGCCGGAATGCATCCGATGCCGTATCGGCAGCGGCAAAGCGGTAAAACCCCTGCGCCGACATGTAAACGCCCGAAAACAGCGCCCCGATCAGGAAGGCCAGAAACGAAGAGGTGTAAAGCCCGTAGGCCCCGATCGCCGCCCCAAGTGCGCCACCAACGGTCCCCAGAACAAACCCCGCACGCCTGCCATACCGCGACATGAACGCCGAAAGCGGCGTCGCGGTCAGCATCGAGCCGATCACCATCAAGGATATTGGCAGCGTCGCCCAACAGGCATTGGGCGCCAGGCTTTGCCCCGCCAATCCGGCGATGGTGAAGATCATCGGCAATTGCGCGCCCAGGATCGCCTGCGAGGCAACTAGGACCAGAACATTGCGGCGGGCGAGGCGATCGGTGCTATCTGTCATCATCGCCAAGGGGTAGGACTGACGATGCCAAGGGGCAAGCCGGATTCGACACTCAGATGGGGTTTGATGTCGCAGCGGGGATTGGGGCAGGGAAAACATGGTCGGTCGCATCATCGAAACGCTGGATTGTGTGGCCGAGGGGGCGGCTTGGCTGTCCGGGGCGCATCCGCGCTTTGCCCATGCCTTGACGCTAACCGGGCCGCTGCCGCTGCGCCGTCAGGCCGACGGGTTTGCCGCCTTGCTGGATGCGATCACCGGGCAGCAGGTGTCGGTGGCTTCGGCCAATGCGATCTGGGCGCGGCTGGTCGCGGCGGGGCTGACCGACAGAGAGGCGATGGCGCAGGCGACGGATGACACCCTGCGAGCGGTGGGGCTGTCACGGCAAAAGGCGCGTTATGGCCGGGCCTTGGCACAAGCGGGGATTGATTTCGACGCCCTGCGCCTTGCCCCCGACGCGCAGGTGATCACCACATTGACCGCCGTTCCCGGCATCGGCAGTTGGACCGCCGAGATTTACGCCATGTTCGCTTTGGGCCGCGCCGATGTGTTCGCGCCGGGCGATCTGGCCTTGCAAGAAGGCGCGCGCCTGTTGTTTGGTCTGGCCGAACGCCCCAGCGAAAAAACGCTGCGCGCCATGGCCGCCGATTGGGCCCCGTGGCGTGCGGTTGCGGCCTGCATCCTTTGGGCCTATTACCACGTTGCAAAATCGCGAGAGGGCATCCGATGACCGCCACCAGACCATTGCAATTTGGCCGCAAGGCACCCGCCTCCGGCAAGGCCCGCTCGATGGTGGTATTTCTGCATGGCTACGGTGCCGACGGGGCCGACTTGCTGGGCCTTGCCGATCCTCTGGCCCCGCATCTGCGTGACACGGTGTTCTATGCCCCCGATGCGCCGGACGCTTGCGCCAGCAACGGCTTTGGCCGCCAGTGGTTCCCGATCCCGCGCTTTGATGGCTCAACCGAAGCCGCCGCCGCAACGGGGATGGCCCGCGCTGTGGCGGATCTGAACGCGTTCGTGGACGCCAAACTGGCCGAAGAAAACCTGACCCCGGCCCATCTTGCGCTGGTCGGCTTTTCCCAAGGTGCGATGATGGCGCTGCATGTGGCACCCCGACGCCCGCAGGCGATGGCGGGTGTGGTGGCAATTTCGGGCAAGTTGATTGCACCGGAACGGCTTGCCGCTGAAACCGTGGTGAAACAACCGGTGCTGCTGGTGCATGGTGACGAAGACCCGGTGGTGGATTTCGCCGAAATGGCTTTGGCAGGCGATGCGCTGGTGGCAGCGGGGTTTGACACCTATGGCCATGTCATGCAGGGCACCGGCCACGGCATCGCCCCGGATGGGTTGCAGGTGGCGCTGCATTTCCTGAAGGAAAACCTGCCGCGCTGAACCCTTCCAATTTATCTAAGAATTGCATTCATCTTGGCACAAATATCACGCGGGGGTGTGGGGGTGTGAAGCCCCCACCGCCAATGCAGCAAGCTACCGCCCGCCCGCAAACAAATAAGCCGCACAGCCGGTCAGCGCCGCGAAATCATCCTCGACCACCTGCACCTTAAAGCTGGCCATGAAATCGCCAAACCGCCCCTTGTCGCGGAAAGAGTCTGCCAACCCCATCCTGGCCATGAACGGGGTCATCGCGCGGGCCACGCCCCCGATCAGGAAAATCCCGCCAAAGGGCAGGTGGATCAACGCCAGATTGCCCAATTCTGCCCCCAACAGATGCACATACAGCCGGGCGGTTTCGCGCGCCAAAGCGTCACCTGCGGTCAGTGCGACCATGATGTCGGCGGCTTTCATTTCTTGCGCTGCGCCGGCTTCGGCGGTGACAAACGCGTGGACCCGCTCCAGACCACGCCCGGCCAACACGTCCTCAACCCCGGCGAAGCCATGAGCGTGGGGGCCGTGACCTTCGATAAAACGTGCCAGCCGGTAATCCTGATCGGTGCGGACGGGCATGGAGATGTGACCGCATTCCGAAGCTGCCACCAAACGCCCCCAAGGCGTGTCATGAACGGGCGCGGCGTTCATGCCGGTGCCAACACCGACCACCAGCATCGCAGCCCCGGCCTGTTGTGGCCCGTCGATCAGCGGGCGCAAATGCTGGGGCGCAATGTGGCCCAAGGCATGGCCCTGTGCCTGCAGATCGTTCAGGATCGCGGTCTGTTTCGCCCCGGTCGCGCGCACCAGAAGGGCGGCGTCAATGGTCCAGTCCAGATTGGTCATCACCGCTACGCCATCGCGCACCGGCCCCGCGGCGGCGACGCAAACGCCGTCCACCGACGTCACCCCTGCCTCGGAGAGATAGCGCTGCAAGACTGGTTCAAGGCTGGGATATTCGGAGTTGGCAAAACGCCGGATGCTCCCCTGCCGCACCACCTTCCCGTCGGCCAGTGCCACGCGGGTGTTGGTTCCACCAATATCGGCAAGGATTGCAAGGGGTTGGGTCATGGCAGCACCTTATAGTCGATGGGGCCCAAGCGGGGCCTTTTTGCGGCGGTTGCGCGAGGTGTGACGGCATCGGGGCGAAAGGGCAAGGCGCATGTCAAACCACCCGGGGGGCTGGTCCGGTCGACTGGCCAAGGATCAGATCGGCCTCCAGCAAGCGGTGATGCGGGGCCGAAGCGGGGTCGGCGATCAGGTCCAGCAGCATCTGCGCCGCAATCCGCCCGGCATCCCGCACCGAAGACCTCGTGGCGGTGAATATCGGCAGATCCTCGCCGTTGCGCAGATAGGACAGCTCGTCGTCAAAAATGATCACCGACACATCGCGCCCCATCTTCAACCCGCGCCCCTCGATTGCCCGGCGCACGCCCATGCCCGACAGCATCGAGGCCGCCAGAAATGCCGTCGGCGGCTGGGCCAGATCCAGCATCTGGCTGGCTGCGGTAAAGCCAGATTGTTCCGTCATTTCGCGCGATGTCATCAGGGCAGGGTCCTGCACCAGACCGCGCGCAGCCATCGCATCCAGAAAACCCGTGCGACGGCGCACCGCAAAATCCATATTCTCCAGACCGTTGACCAGACCGATGCGTTGATGACCCAAGTCCAGCAGGAATTCGGTGGCGCGCAGAAACGCACGGCGGTTGTTCACATCGACCCAGGAATAGGGTTGCTCGACCCCCGTTGCGCGGCCATGGCAGACAAAGGGCAGGCCCAATTCGGTCAGTGCCGGGATGCGGGTGTCAAAGGTCCGCACGGCATGGATGATCACCCCGTCCACCGCCCCGCGCGATTTCAGGTCGCGATAGGCGTTTTCCTCGGCCTCATCCGCCACCACCGACAGCAGCATGTCATAGCCGTTTTGCGCGTAAACCTCGCCCGCGCCCGCGATGAAATCGGCGAAAACCGGGTTCATGATTTCGTATTTGGTGGCCACCGGAAAGATGTGGCCGACCGCCATCGCCCGGCCCGTGGCCAACCGGATGGCGCGGGTGTTGGGGCGGTAATTGTGACGTTTTGCCGCCGCCATCACACGGTCACGCGTGGCGTCGTTCACCTCGGGGTAGCCGTTCAGCGCGCGGCTGACGGTTGTGGGGGATAACCCAAGTTTGAGGGCCAGTTCTTTAAGGTTCATCGGGTAAGGGCACCAAAACGGTTTGCGAGCGCGACCATAGCGGCGGCAAAGCCATCGGTCAAAGTGTTTGAAACGGTTGTTGCTCAAATGGCATAACAATTCTGTGGGTATAAGCCATTCCAGAGGCTTATGAGGTGTCAGCCGAGTGTCAAAGCGCTTTGGCTCTTTGCTTTCAATCCGCTTCAAAAGCGCTTTGGCTGGCTTGGCGTCAGGGATCGGCGAAAAGATCGTCGGCGCTGGCCAACAATTGGATCACTTCGACGGTCCGGCGGCGCTTGGGGCCGGGCGGCAGACCGTCACCGAGGCCAGCCCAGGCGGCCATCGCAAAGGCAAGTTGGAAGAACATCCGCACAGACCGGTCTGCCGACGGCTGCCCATAGGCGTGCAGCAAGGCCTGTGCATCTGCCTTCAGGCTGGCCTGGCTGGGCGCCGCCGCTTGCACCTTGGCGCAATCGCACAGGAAAAACAGAAGGTCGCGCAGACATTCGTCGCGGGCGGCGTTTTCAAAATCGATGCCGTAAGTGCGGCCGTGCTTGCGGATCAACAGGTTGCGCAGATGAAAATCGCGGTGGGTGATGGCGCGGCGCACCGATGCGCCACGGGCTTTGTCTGCCAAGGCGTCCAAGTCCGGCACCAAGGCACGCAAACCGTCGCAATCGGGGATCGGCCTTGCGCCGGATTTATGCGCAGCGATGGATTTGCGGATCCAGTTGACATGCGGGTCGGGGTTAAAACCGGTCTGTGCAGCCGTCAGCCCATGAAACCGGGCGATCCAGGCCCCGGCACTGTCCAGCACCCGCTGGGCGGGCTCCACACCCTGAAGCAACAGCAAGTCCGCCTGCTGCCCCCATGTGTCTTCCATCAGCAAAAGGCCCTGTTCGGCATCGTAGAACAGCGGCTCTGGCACGCGCAGGCGGCCCTTCGCCATGCCCGGATGCACTGCGATCAGGCGGGTGGCGTAGGGGGCAAGCAGGCTGGGTTCGGTCTGTTTGGCCACAACATAATGGTCGACGCCCAGCTTGGCCCGGAACACAAAGGCCGGATGACCAGGGCGGCCTGCGTTCAACGTTTCCAACTCTGGCGCTGTGTCCGGATAGCGTTGCGCCAACACTGCAAGGACAAGCGATTGGGCGGCGTCTATCGGCATCGTCAGCCTTTGCAACAGGGACCAAGAGGGCTTAGAGCCCACTCCACCAGAAAACGGGTTTTGCACATGGTGCGCAAGTCACTCCGGTTGGGTCTTGGGCGAAAACGGCCAGCAATGGGGCGGATTTGCACTAGCATCTGGCGCTGCGGTGCGCCTGTACTGATGTCAAAGATCAGGCCATGGGCCTTGAATGCTGTTGGTGGCACAAGAGATGGGAAATTGGAGGCGGGAATGGTTTTGGTCACGAACGAAATGGTGCAAACCTATCAGCGCGACGGTGTGGTGCTGATCAAGGGGCTTTGGGCCGATTGGGTCGATGATCTGCGCGCAGGTGTGGCCCGCAACATGGCAGAACCGGGGCCTTATGGCGCAGAAAACCTGAAGCCGGGTGAGGGTGGGCGGTTCTTTGATGATTATTGCAACTGGACCCGGATCGCGGAATTTGAGCGGGTGATCCGTCAGTCAGCCGTGGCGCAAGTGGCGGCAAGACTGATGGGATCTGCCCGTGTGCAGATGTTTCACGACCATGTCCTGGTGAAGGAACCCGGCACCTCCAAACCCACGCCCTGGCATCAGGACGGCCCCTATTACTTTGTGCAAGGCCAGCAGACGGTGTCATTCTGGTCGCCGCTGGACCCGGTGAGAGATGCCTCCTTGCGCTGTGTGGCGGGGTCACACCGCTGGCCGAAAGAGGTGCTGCCGACGCGTTGGCTGGCCGAAACCGCGTTTTATCCGAATCCCGAAACCTATATGCCAGTGCCCGACCCGGACTCCGAAGGCATGGACATCCGCGAATGGCAGATGGCGCCCGGCGACGCGGTGGCGTTCCATTACGGCACCCTGCACGGTGCGCGCGGCAATGAAACGGCCAGCCGCCGACGCGCATTCTCATTGCGGCTGCTTGGCGATGACGCGCGCTATGTGGAACGGCCGGGGCGCACCTCGCCACCCTTTCCGGGACATGAGATGGAGGTGGGACAAGTGTTGCGAACCGATTGGTTCCCATTCCTTCTCTGAGCAGAAAGGGCCCGCGTCGAACCGGCCCGGCCTTGGCGGGCATCGAGCCCGCCGCACCCGGCGGCTGCGCGCCTGCGGCGCTGCATCCGCTTGCCGACCTGCGCGCTGGGGTGTTCAACTGAAAGTCAAGGAGTGCCTCATGACCATTGATCCCATCCGCCGCCGCCCCAAAGCCTTTCCGCCGCCCGAGTTTCCACCGCGCAAGCCAAAGCTGTTCGCCCGGACCCCGCCTGCGGTGTTTCCGGTGCTGCTGGGGCTGATCGGTCTGGCCCTGGCGCTGCGCCGGGGTTTGGCCGGTTTTGGCTTGGCCGAGGGTCTGGTTGAGGCGCTGGTGGGCGCGCTGGTGGTGGGTTGGGCTTTTGCGCTGTTGGCGCTGGCTGCAAAGATCGCGCGCAGGCCGGGGGTTCTGATAGAGGATTTGCGGGTGCTGCCGGGGCGCAGTGGGATGGCGGCTGCCACGGTTTCCGTGATGGCGATGGCAAGCCTGGTGTTGCCCTATGCGCCTGGGCTGACGCTGGCGCTGCTTTGGGCCGGGCTGGTGCTGCATGCGCTGCTGACGGTGGTGCTGATCCGGGTGCTGATCGCCCTGCCACCCGAGGCGCGGGGCGTGAACCCTGGCATGCACCTCAGCTTTGTGGGCTTCATCGTGGCGGCTGTTCCTGCCGCGCAGATCGGCCAAACGGGACTTGCCACGGGTCTGCTGTGGGCAACGCTTCCGGTGGCAGCGCTGATCTGGGGCATCTCACTGGCACAACTGATCCGGCGCATTCCACCCGCGCCCTTGCTCCGGCGGCCCTGTTTGCCACTATCGCAGGAATGGTCGGCCAACCAGTGCTGGCGCAAGCCTTCGCCGCCTTTGGTGCGGTGATCCTGCTGGCACTGATCGCCGCCAGCCGTTGGATCACCAGCGCGGGATTTTCACCGCTGTGGGGGGCGTTTGGCTTTCCATTGGCGGCCTATGCCAGCGCTCTGCTGACTTTGGGCGGGGCATGGGGGATCGCGGGCAATCTGGTGCTGGGGGCGGCGTTCTTGATCATCCCACCCATCAGCTGGCTGGTGCTGAAACTCTGGCCCGCAGGCCGCCTCGCCGCCAAAACCAACGCGGCAGAGGCCTAGATCGTTCTTGCGGTCAATCAGGTTCATTAGATTGACCGCAACCGCAACATCAACAGGCCGCACTGTCTTTGATTTCCTTCAATCTGATTCAGATTGACGTCAATCCGCTTCAGATCACCCCGACCCAAGCCCGTGCGATGGCCAGACCATGCGCATCAGCCTGTATGCCCGTACCACTGGCCAGCACGGCATGATCGTCCAGAAAGTCGGGCCGCTGCCGCGCAATCGCTTCAGGGAACCGGCGCACCCAGTCGCCCACCACGGCTCGACTGGCCTCAAAGTGGAACTGCGTCGCATAGCCCGCCCGCCCGATGCGATAGCTTTGCACCGGGGCTGCCAGGTTGCCAGCCAGATGCACGGCACCGGGGGGCAGGGTGAACGTGTCCGAATGCCACTGAAAGATCGAGAAGCGCGCGGGCAGATGCGACAGCACCGGATCGGCAAGGCCAGCATCGGTCAATGCCACCTCACACCAGCCAAACTCGGGCGCAGTTCCGATGTGGTTCTGCGCCCCGGCACCGCGCGCCAAAACCTGCGCACCAAGGCAGACACCCAAGACCGCGACGCCAGACAGCGCCGTGTCATGCATCAGCGCGGCCAGATCGCCCAAATAGGGATGGGAGTCATCGGCCAGCGCATTCTGCTCACCGCCAAAGGAAACCAACGCGTCGAAACGACCGGGCGTGGGCAACCGTCCGTCCAGCCACGGGCGGTACAGATCAACCACCGCCGCCGCCTCATGCAGCGCCACGCCAATCTGTCCGTGATGGGTGATTGCAGTGTTCTCGACGATTGCAACGCGCATGCCAGCCCCCAGTTTTGCCCGCAGCTTGCACGGTGGCAATTTGGCCGCAAGGGGGATTGGGCCTTGCCAATCACCGCAATCGGTGAAAATGGGACCCGTCAAACGAACACTCCCAACCCACCCGATAGGAGGTTTTCATGGAGATTCGCGAGGCGCTTACCTTTGATGACGTTTTGCTTGTGCCGCAGGCCAGTTCCGTACTGCCGTCTGATGCCGACACGTCGACCTTCGTCACCAAATCGGTGCGGATGAACATCCCGTTGCTGTCGTCGGCAATGGACACTGTCACCGAAGGCCGCATGGCGATTGCCATGGCGCAAGCCGGCGGCATTGGTGTCATCCACCGCAATCTCGACCTTGTGACACAGGCGCGCGAAGTCAGCCGCGTGAAGCGGTTTGAATCCGGTGTGGTCTATCAGCCCATCACCCTGGCCCCCGATCAGACCTTGGCCGATGCCAAGCTGCTGATGGAGCGCTATCAGATCACCGGCTTTCCGGTGGTGGACGCCGAAGGCCGCGTGCTGGGCATCGTCACCAACCGTGACATGCGCTTTGCCACCGATGATAAAACACCCGTTCACGCGATGATGTCGTTCGAAAACCTGGCCCTGCTGCGCGAGCCGATTGACCGGGACGAGGCGATTTCGCTGATGAAGGCGCGACGGATTGAGAAATTGCTCGTGACGGACGGGGCGGGCAAGCTGACCGGGCTGCTGACGCTGAAAGACACCGAGAAATCGGTGCTGAACCCTCAGGCCTGCAAGGATGAACTGGGCCGACTGCGCGTCGCTGCCGCCTCGACCGTGGGCGATGCCGGGTTTGAACGCTCCATGGCGCTGATTGAGGCTGGGGTGGATATGGTGGTGATCGACACCGCCCATGGCCATTCCGCAGGGGTCGCTTTGGCGGTCGAACGCATCAAGGCGTTCTCAAATTCCGTGCAGGTTGTGGCGGGCAATGTGGCCACAGCCGAGGCCACCCGCGCGCTGATTGGCGCCGGTGCTGATGCGGTCAAAGTCGGCATCGGTCCGGGTTCCATCTGCACCACCCGCATCGTCGCGGGCGTTGGCGTGCCGCAACTGACGGCAATCATGGATGCCTCACGTGCGGCTGGCGACATTCCGATCATCGCTGACGGGGGCATCAAATTCTCGGGCGATTTCGCCAAGGCGATCGCGGCGGGGGCAAGTTGCGCCATGGTCGGATCGGCCATCGCTGGCACCGACGAATCACCGGGCGAACTGATTCTTTGGAATGGCCGGTCCTACAAATCCTACCGCGGCATGGGCTCTTTGGGGGCAATGGCGCGCGGCTCTGCCGACCGCTATTTCCAGAAAGATGCCGCCAGCGACAAACTGGTTCCCGAAGGCATCGAAGGCCAAGTGCCCTACAAAGGCACCGCCGCACAGGTGATCCACCAGATGGTCGGCGGTCTTCGCGCCGCAATGGGCTACACAGGGTGCCGCACCGTGGCGGAAATGCAAGCCAACTGTCAGTTCGTCAAGATCACCGGGGCAGGGCTGAAGGAAAGCCATGTCCATGACGTGCAGATCACCCGCGAAAGCCCGAACTACCGGGTTGGATAAGCTGCGCCAAAACAGGTTGAACATGCTTGAAGTTTGACTGGAATCTGGCTCATCAGTCCTTAATGATCCCACGGGGGCGCGGGCAAATATATGCCCAAGCAAATATGTTGCTTGGTGTGGCGCGCCCTCCGCATCGGCCAGTCTCGCAAGACCCATTCGACCCAGTTGCGAGCCGTTTGCAAAGCATCCATCATGACCCCAGCCGCCCGTCTTTCCGCCGCCATCGACATCCTCGACCGCATCCTTGCCGGCACCCCAGCCGAACAGGCCCTGACCAACTGGGGCCGCGCCAGCCGGTTTGCAGGATCGGGCGACCGCCATTCTGTGCGCGATGTCGTTTACGACGCCCTGCGCTGCCAGCGCTCTTTTGCGGCATTGGGTGGTGGTCTGACGGGGCGCGGCCTGGTCTTGGGGTCGCTGCGAGACAAGGGCGCAGACGAAACCGCGCTTTTCAATGGGGTCGGCCATGCGCCTGCCGAGATTACCATCCAGGATCAAGGTTTTACACCACAAGGTTACAGTGCCCTGGATTGCCCGGAGTGGCTTGGTCCCTTGCTGCAAGACAGCCTCGGTGCCGATTTTGAGTCGGTTCTGACGGCCATGCGCCACCGCGCCCCGGTGTTCTTGCGCGTCAACCTCGCCCAAACAGATCGCGATCAGGCCATCGCGGCGCTTGCCGCTGAAGGCATCGTGGCGCGTCCACATCCTCTGGCCAAGACCGCGTTGGAAGTTACGGAAAACGCGCGTAAAATTCAGACATCGCAGGCCTATCTGTCGGGTCTGGTCGAGCTTCAGGATGCTGCCTCTCAAGCGGTGGTCGAGGCGATCCCGTTGCGGCCCGCAATGCGCGTGCTGGATCACTGCGCCGGTGGTGGTGGCAAGTCCTTGGCGCTTGCGGCACAAGCCAAAGTGGCGCTGTTCGCCCATGACGCCGACCCGCGTCGGATGCGCGATTTGCCGATGCGCGCGAAGCGGGCTGGCGTGCAAATCACAGTCACCGAAAACCCAGAAAGTTCAGGGCCTTATGACGTGATCCTGACAGATGTTCCTTGCTCTGGTTCAGGCAGTTGGCGGCGCGATCCGCAGGGCAAGTGGGCGCTGACCGAGGCTGACTTGCAGCGCCTTGTCCAGATCCAGGCCACGATCATGGACCGCGCAGCCGCGATGGTCGCGCCCCATGGTCACCTTGTCTATGTCACTTGCTCGATGCTGCGGCACGAAAATGAGACGCAGATTTCAGAATTTCTGGCGCGCCATGCCAACTGGCACATGCAATCCCAGCGTCGCTTCAGCCCGATTCAGGGCGGCGACGGCTTTTACTTTGCTCTGTTGACGCGCGAAGTTTGACAATTTACACAACCTATAGGCGTTATTCGCGTTTTTTTCTCTGGGGTTAAGCCCGGATTAACGATTTCACCGCCGTACTGACCCCACAACGAATCCCGGATCGGAGGATGACGTGGCCAGATCGGTGCCAGACTTGGCAGAAGTGTTCGGAAACAAACACCGCAGATTTGCGGGCACCCTGATGCTGGTTGCCGCAGCCTTGCTGTGCTTTGCGGTTGCGGCATTTGCCCCCGACCCGAAGCAGCGGCTGATGGCAACGGTGGCCGGGCTGACATTCCTGTGCCTGATCTTGCTGCACAGGGGCACACTTGTGTTTCAGAATCTGTCCAGAAACCGGGCCGAACAGCATTTGGACCGACTGATCGGCCGCGATGCAACGCCTTGTTTTACAACGGATTCAATTGGCGAGATTCAGTACCAGAACGTGGCCGCCAAGTCCCGGTTCACGGTGAAAGATGGCAGCACCTTGATCGCTGCGTTGACCGATCATTTCGCTTCGCCCTCGGCCGTCTTGTTCCGCCTGCAAAGCCGTGCCGCCAATCAAGGTTTCGCGCGCGAAGACGTTGTAACCCGCAAAGGCCATTTGCGTCTTTCGGTGCATCGTTTGGTCGACAACAGTTTTTTGTGGCGGCTGGAAGAGTTTGTGGACCGCACTGCCGCGGGGCGCGGTGCCGAATCGCTCAGCCTGCCCATGTTGACGGCAAACAAGGCCGGTGTGGTCTTGTTCACCAATGAGGCCATGCGACGGCTCTTGGGCGGCAGGCCAAAACGGTTGGACCGGGTGTTCACCACGCCAACGCTGCACTCGGGCGAAGAGGTGGAAATAGCTGCCGCAGAGGGCCCTGTCCGCGCCATTCTGGCCGAAGTCGAAGGAAACGCCGAGCGCCGGGAGATCTATCTGCTGCCGGTGGCCACCCGCGCGGCGGACCCCAGCGTTTTGGCCGATTTCGAACATGTCCCGGTGGCCCTGTTGAAGTTCGCGCCCGATGGCTGCATGCGCATTGCCAACCAGGCCGCACGGGATTTGCTGCGTCTGGATGACACCAAAGCGATGTTCCACGACCTGTTCGAAGGCTTGGGTCGCCCGGTGTCTGACTGGCTTGGCGATGTTGTGGCGGAACGCGTTCCGGGCGGGGCGGAGGTGCTGTGCGCCCGCAAACTGGGGGGTGAGGTCTTCCTGCAAGTTACCCTGCGCCGGATCGTTGATCTGGGTCGCCCCGGCGCATTGGCCGTTCTGCAAGACGCCACAGCGCTGAAAACGCTGGAGGCGCAATTCGTCCAAAGCCAGAAAATGCAGGCAATCGGCCAACTTGCGGGGGGCGTGGCGCATGATTTCAACAATCTTTTGACGGCCATTTCCGGTCATTGTGACTTGTTGTTGCTGCGCCATGACAGCGAGGATCCCGAATATGCTGACCTGATTCAGATACACCAGAACGCCAACCGGGCGGCTGCTTTGGTGGGCCAGTTGCTGGCGTTCTCACGCAAACAGACCCTGAAGCCAGAGCGTCTGGATCTGCAGGATGTGCTGTCTGACCTGACACATTTGTTGAACCGGCTGGTCGGCGAACGGGTGCGGCTGCGGCTGGGCCATGCGGCCGGTCTTGGGGCGATCCGGGCGGATCGGCGTCAGCTGGAGCAAGTGATCATGAACCTCGTCGTCAACGCCCGCGACGCCATGGCCGATGGCGGCATGATTCGCATCGAAACCGAAGCTGTCACCCTGCGCAAAGAGCTGCGACGCGACCGTGCTGTGGTTCCACCTGGCGACTATGCTTTGATCCGGGTGGCGGATTCCGGCTGCGGCATGCCTCCCGAAAGGCTTCAGAAAATTTTTGAACCGTTCTTCACCACAAAGAAGGTCGGAGAAGGCACCGGTCTTGGCCTGTCCACCGCCTATGGCATCGTCAAGCAGTCTGGTGGCTTCATTTTTGTGGATTCGACCGAAGGCGAGGGCACGGTCTTCCAGCTGTATTTCCCCGTTCACCACAGTGCCGAAGAACCAGTGACCGCGCCCATTGTTCCGCCGCGTTCCATGTTGGTACGGCAAGGGCAGGGCGTGGTCCTGCTGGTCGAGGATGAGGCCCCGGTGCGCGCCTTTGCCAGCAGAGCGCTCCGCATGCGCGGATACACCGTTTTGGAGGCGGAGAACGCCGAAGAGGCGTTGAAAACCTTGGAGGACCCCGCGCTTGATGTCGACGTCTTTGTGACGGATGTGGTGATGCCGGGAATGGACGGCCCTTCCTGGGTGCGACTGGCCATGCAGACTCGGCCCAATGTGCGGGTGATTTTCGTCTCTGGCTATTCCGAAGAGGCTTTGGCCGAGGGCCAATCGCGCATTCCGAACTCGGTTTTCTTGCCAAAGCCGTTCTCGCTCAGCGATTTGACCGAAACCGTGCACAGCCAGTTGCACTGACATTCGACCGCTGCCGCAGTCAATCGGCAGCGGCAAGCCACAGGGTCGGAACGCCGAATCATGAACCGGTCCAAAACGCTGCGAAACCTGTGATTTTCTGAGTTTGGCTAACGCTTTCTTAATCCTTCTCGGAAAAGACTGGGACCAATAGATTTCGATTGAAATGTTCCTGTTTTGCCCCCATAGATGGTAAACAAATAGGGAACATCTTGACCAATTGCCGCGCAGATGCGGCTGTGGAATAAGGGGAAAGACAATGGCTGCGGCAAATCTGATCGAGTTGAACGGGAAGCGGGACATGGACAAGGCAAAGGCGCTGGAAAGCGCGCTGGCACAGATTGAACGGCAGTTCGGCAAAGGCTCTATCATGAAGCTGGGCTCGGACAACGCCATCATGGATGTTGAAGCGACGTCGACCGGTTCGTTGGGTCTGGACATTGCTCTGGGCATCGGTGGTTTGCCGCAGGGACGCATCGTTGAAATTTACGGACCTGAATCTTCGGGCAAAACCACGCTGACGCTGCACGTTGTGGCAGAAGCGCAGAAGAAGGGCGGCGTTTGTGCCTTTGTCGACGCCGAGCATGCCCTTGATCCGCAATATGCCAAGAAACTTGGTGTCAATCTGGATGAGCTGCTGATCAGCCAGCCCGACACTGGCGAACAGGCGCTGGAGATCGTCGATACGCTGGTGCGGTCTGGTGCGGTCAGCCTGATCGTGGTCGACTCGGTGGCGGCACTGGTCCCGAAATCTGAAATCGAAGGCGATATGGGCGACATGCAGATGGGGTCGCAAGCCCGCCTGATGTCTCAGGCCATGCGCAAACTGACCGCAAGTATCGGGCGCAGCAACTGTATGGTGATCTTCATCAATCAGATCCGCATGAAGATCGGTGTGATGTTTGGCAGTCCTGAAACCACCACGGGTGGCAATGCGTTGAAATTCTACGCCAGCGTACGTCTGGACATTCGCCGTATTGGCGCGATCAAGGATCGCGACGAAGTGGTCGGCAACTCGACCCGCGTCAAAGTCGTCAAGAACAAGGTGGCCCCACCGTTCAAAGAGGTGGAATTTGACATCATGTATGGCGAAGGGATCTCGAAGGTTGGCGAACTGGTCGATATCGGGGTGAAGGCTGGCGTGGTTGAGAAATCCGGCAGCTGGTATTCTTATGGGGACGAACGCATTGGGCAAGGACGAGAGAACGCGAAGTCCTTCCTCAAGCAGAACCCTGCCACCGCTTTGGACATAGAAGTCAAGATCCGGGCCGCCAATGGTCTCGACTTCGCTGCCAAGGCTGAAGACGGGCCGTTGCTGGACGATTGATTTTGACCGCAAGGTTAAAGAGTCAGGGCCGGAAACAGTTGTTTCCGGCCTTTTTTACAACCCGGCACTGAAGCCGTGGACAGCCCCTGCATGGGGCGCTAAACGGGGGATGACAAACGTTTTCAGCCTTTTGGGGGCCTAAATCCATGGCGTCTTTGAACGACATCCGCTCGACCTACCTCGACTTTTTTGCCCGCAATGACCACAAGGTTGTGGACAGTTCGCCCTTGGTGCCACGCAACGATCCAACCCTGATGTTCGCCAACTCGGGCATGGTGCAGTTCAAGAATTGCTTCACAGGGGTCGAGACGCGTGACTACAAGCGGGCGACAACAGCGCAGAAATGTGTGAGGGCGGGCGGCAAGCACAATGATCT
>JBIHZO010000206.1:0-6268 GCA_044231405.1 Cypionkella sp.
CTAGGCACCCCACCGCCGAAGGTCCAGCCCAACCCTTGCTGTTTTCCGAATACGCCCCGCGAAGCCTCCGGCGCAAAGGTCAATCCCGCCAACCGCCCCCAAAACCCACCGCGCGCCAGCGCTCAACGGCTTGCGGCGCAGCCGCGCCGTGAGATCACCGCAATTGCCGCGCCTTCAACCGCGCCTCGATCCGGCGCAACACCAGCGACAACGTCACCGTCATCGTCAGATAGACCAAAGCCACCACATTATAGGTCTCGAAATACCTGAAATTCCCGGCCGCTGTCACCTTGCCCAGCTGTGTCACATCCGACACCCCCAGCACCGACACCAGCGAGCTGTCCTTGACCATCGCCACAAAATCATTGCCCAAGGGCGGCAGGATCGTGCGGAAAGCCTGCGGAAACACCACATGCCGGAACCGCTGCCATCCTGACAGGCCCAGCGCCTGGGCAGCCTCAATCTGACCCTTGTCCACCGCCACCAACCCGGCCCGGAACACTTCCGCCAGAAACGCCGCATAGGCCAGCGTCAGCGCAATCACCGCCCGCGCCAGCAACGGCACATCGCGGGTCCGCCATGGCTCCACCCCGACCCAGGACGTCAGCCAATTCACCGCCACAATCACCGCCGGCACCGCTGCAAACGCCACATACAGCAGCAGCACGATGATCGGGATCCCCCGCATCACTTCGACATAGAACCGCGCCACCTGCCGCAACACGATGAACCGCGACAGCCCCGCCACCGCCAAAGCCAGCCCCAAAGCGCAGGCGCAGGAATAGGCCACCAGCGTCACCATCACCGTGATCGCAATGCCCTTGGACAAAAGCGCCAGCACGTCTGCGTAAACCTGATTGGACCAGACCTGATAAAACAACCAAAGGCCGATCCCGAGCAACAGGATCAGCCAATAGGGTCGGTCTTCATCGGGATTGTTGCGCATAAAAAACGGCCCCCGCTTCGTGCGGGGGCCAAAGGCTCATTCGCCCATCTTGTAGTCAACGAACCACTTCTGGTTCAGCGCATCCATGCTGCCATCGGCCTTCATCGCCGCGATCGCCGCGTTGATCGGGGCGACAAACTCCGACCCTTTCGGGAAAATGAAGCCGAAATCTTCGGAGGCCAGCGGCGCACCGATGATCTTCAGCGCGCCGTTTGAGGCCGCAACATAGCCATTCGCCGCAGTGGAATCCGACAAGGTCAGGTCCACATCACCGGTCTTCAAGGCCTCAAGCCCCGCACCGAAAGTCTCAAACTTGATCACCCGGGCGTTTTCTTCGTTGCCGTCCAGAATGTTGTAGATCGCCGCATAGAAGGGCGAGGTGCCGGGCTGCGCCGAAACCAACAGCTCGGGAATGGCCGCAAAAGACGCCGCATCGGTGAACCGCGCCTCATCGCCGCGCACGATCATCAGCATTTCAGACCGCATGTAAGGCTCTGAAAAATCGACCTTCTCCTTGCGGTCATCCTTGATGGTGATGCCGGTCATGCCCATGTCAAACTGGCCTTCCGACACCGCCGGGATCATCGCATCCCAAGAGGTGTTCTCGTATTTCACCACCAGATTCAGGCGCTTGGCAATTTCTGCCACCGCATCATATTCCCAACCCACAGCCGCGCCCGACGTGTCGGTGAACTGCAACGGCGGATAGGCGTTCTCGGTGACAATGACGATTTCCTTGCCCCCCAGATCGGGCAAATCCTGCGCGAAAGCAGCAGTCGAAACAGCAATGGCAAGGCCCGCGAGGGCGGCAGCAATCTTCATGTGTGAACTCCCTGTCACGAAGTGAATAAGCAACTCTGAACCGTCCCGCAAGCGGGGGCAAGGGGGGATGCCTCTGTGCATCAGCGCACAAAGCCGCGCCATTTGCAGCCAGTTGCACGAAGACCCGCCAAAGCGCATGTTTTGGATAACGAATGGAGGCTCCAATGGCCAGACAACCCACTTACTTCATCAGCCACGGCGGCGGCCCTTGGCCTTGGCTGGCCAATATGCGGCAAACGCTGGCCAGTCTGGAGACCTCACTGGCCCATATGCCGCAAGAGCTGCCGGAACCGCCCATGGCCGTCTTGATAATCTCGGGTCATTGGGAGGAAACCGATTTCGCGGTGATGTCCTCACCCGCTCCCGGCATGGTTTATGATTACGGCGGCTTCCCGCCCGAAACCTATCAAATCCAGTACCCAGCCCCCGGCGCGCCGGAACTGGCCGCCCGCACCGCCGATCTGCTGCGCGGCGCGGGTCTGGCCAGCCATCTGGACCCCAAGCGCGGCTTTGATCACGGCACCTTCGCGCCCGCCTATGTGATGTATCCCGACGCCGCGATGCCCATATATCAGGTGTCACTGCAACACGGCTATGACCCCGCCGCCCATTTCGCCATGGGTCGCGCCTTGGCACCGCTGCGGGATGAGGGCGTGCTGATCGTTGGCTCCGGCCTGTCCTATCACAACCTGCGGCTGTTTGGGCCGGCGGGCAAAGCCCCCTCTGCCGCCTTTGATGCGTGGTTGGCCGAGGTTATGGCGATGACCGGACACGCCCGCACCAAGGCGCTGCTGTCATGGGACAAAGCCCCTTCGGCTCGCATTTGTCACCCGCAAGAAGACCATCTTGTGCCGCTGTTCGCTGCCCTTGGCGCGGCCGAGGACGAAGCCGCCACTCTGGTTTATCACGACAAGAACGTCTTCGGCGGCATCACCGCCTCCAGCTACCGGATCGGCTGACCTTCAGGGCGCGGTGCCCAACACCCGCTGCGCCCCGATCATCAGCACGCCCGAAAGGGCCCAACTGCCCGCGTCCACCGTCCGGCTGACAGCCCCCAGCTTTTTGAAGGCGTTGGTCGAATAACCCATGATGATGAAGACAAGATTGCGCCCAAACCGACGCCCAGCCAATTCACCCCTTCCAACATGCCGCCCCCTCCCCGTTCGCGGCCACAGAATGCCAGAGCGCCGGGCACCCGCCAAGTCCGGATTCGCATGCAAAGGTTAACGGACCCTTGCGAACGCAGCGTAGGGACGCAAAAAGGACGGACAGATCACGCAAAGCAGACGCAGGACTGACGCCAAAACGCAACCAAAGGACCATATTACCAAAGCGTTTTCAATGACTTGCACCACAAACCGGGCAGTCGGCGCGCGCCGCGATCCCTATCACCCGCACCTCTGCATAAAGCGCGTCGTGGATCATCAAACGCCCGCGCAATGTCGCCCCCGCGCCGGTGATGTGCTTGACCGCCTCTGTCGCCATCAGCGCGCCTATCACCCCCGGCAAGGGGGCCGCCACCCCCGCCTCGGCACAAGAGGGCACCAGTCCGGGTGCGGGCCTCACTGGAAAAATGCATTCATAACAGGGGCTTCCCTGCGCCGGATGAAACAGCGACACCTGCCCCTCCCATTGCGTGATCGCCCCCGAAATCAACGGCTTGCCCGCTGCCACGCAGGCCCGGTTGACCAGATAGCGGGTGTCAAAGTTGTCGCAACCGTCCAGCACCAGATCATAATCGGCCACCAACTCCGCCGCGATGTCAGCCGTCAGCCGCCGCTTGTAGGGCAGCACCGTGATGAACGGGTTCAGCGCCCGCATCGCAATCGCCGCCGACTGCACCTTATCCATGCCAATACGCTGATCTGTATGGATAATCTGACGCTGCAGGTTGCTGGCATCGACGGTATCATCGTCGATCACCCCAATCGTGCCGACCCCCGCCGCCGCCAGATACAGCAGCGCAGGCGATCCCAAACCACCCGCCCCCACCACCAAAACCCGCGCGTCTTTCAGCAGACGCTGCCCCGGCCCGCCAATTTCGCGCAGCATGATGTGGCGGGCATATCGGTCAAGTTCCGCCGCCCGGAATGCGGCCGGGTTTGCGGGCTCGACCACCACCTGTTGAGCCTTCAATCGCCCCAGCCCCCAGCGATAGCCCAAACCCAGCGCCACAAGGCCACCCAGAACCAGCCATCCTCGCGCATCACCGCCCAGAGACGCCCGCAAACCATGTCCCTGTGGCAGCAGCCAGGCCGCCAAGACCACCGCCAGCCACAGTGCCGCGATCATCCCCCACCGCAGCCGCACAGGCGTGCCCATCGCCCAGCCCAGACCCCAGAGTGCCGCCGCCAAGCCGAAAACCAGCGTCATCCGCGCCCCGTCGATCCAAAGCCGCCCGCGCCACGGTCGGTTTCCCCAAGCATATCAACCACTTCAAACGCCACCTGCAACACCGGGGCCACGACGCATTGCGCAATCCGGTCGCCATGGTGAATGGTGTAAGGCTCGGCGCCAAGGTTGACCAAAGCCACACCCAAAGGGCCGCGATAATCGCTGTCGATGGTGCCCGGAGTGTTGGGCAAGCTGATGCCAAACTTGATAGCCAGACCGGACCGGGGCCGGATCTGAATTTCGTAACCCATGGGAATCTCTACCCGAATGCCCGTGGGAACTATGGCGCGCTGCATCGGGTCCAGCGTCACTCCCGTGCCGCGATCCTCTGGCAGCAGGTTGGCGCGGATGTCCGCCCCCGCAGCCCCTGCCGTTTGATAGGCTGGCAGCGGGATCGCGCGATCCGCCCAATCCTCCCACATCACCCGCACGCTTAACGCCATATTCATCCTCTGAGTGCAAATATCCAAGCTGACGGCCGTTTCAACACCACGGCTTGAACAGACTCAGCCGCAAAAGCTTTGACAACACCTCAAGACCCAAGCAAGGCCGCCGCGATCCGCAGCGCCAACTTGCGCGCCACCTCGTCCTTGCCCATCCGGGGCCAGCTTTCAGCCCCGGCGTCACTGATCAATGTCACCGCGTTTTCCGTCCCGCCCATGATCCCCGTCGCCGGAGAAACATCGTTCGCCACGATCCAGTCACATCCCTTGCGCAGCCGTTTTGCAGTGGCATACCCCACCACATTGTCCGTCTCGGCGGCAAATCCGACCACCAACGCGGGCCGCATCGCCCCCTTTGACACCGCCGCCAGAATGTCGGGATTTTCTGCAAACTCTAGCGCCGGAGCCTTGCCCCCCGCGTCCTTTTTCAACTTTTGATCGCCCGCATTGGCCACGCGCCAATCAGCCACCGCCGCCGCCATCACCGCAGCGTCGGCGGGCAGCGCCGCCTCGACCGCCGCCTGCATCTGCAACGCGGTCTCGACGCGCACCACCCGCACACCGGCGGGCGCAGGCACGATTGCGGGGCCAGTCACAAATGTGACACTTGCCCCCAGATCGCGCAGCGCCACTGCCATCGCAGTGCCCTGTGCGCCCGAAGAGCGGTTGGCAATATACCGAACCGGATCAATGGGTTCATGGGTTGGCCCCGAGGTCACAACCACATGCTTTCCCGCCAGCGGCCCTGCGATCAGCGCCGCCTTGATCGCCGCAAGGATCTGGTCCGGCTCGGCCATCCGCCCCGGTCCGTACTCGCCGCAGGCCATTTCGCCCTCGTTCGGGCCGATGACGTTCACCCCATCGGCCCGAACCTGCGCCAGATTGCGCCGCGTCGCCGCGTGCTCCCACATCCGCACATTCATTGCGGGGGCCAACAACACCGGCGCATCCGTGGCCAGCAGCAGGGTGGAGGCCAGATCATCCGCCCGCCCCGCCGCCATCTTGGCCATCAGGTCCGCCGTTGCCGGGGCCACCACGATCAGATCGGCCACCCGCGACAGTTGGATATGGCCCATTTCGGCTTCATCCGTCAGATCAAAGAGTGCGGTGTAGACCTTTTCTCCGGCCAGGGCCGACACCGTCAGCGGCGTCACAAACTCGGCCCCTGCCTTGGTCAAGACGGGCGTCACAGCAGCACCCGCAGTACGCAACATCCTGATCAGAAACAAGGATTTATAGGCCGCAATGCCGCCGCCGATGATCAGAAGGATGCGCTTGTCGGTCAGCATGGGCTTGCTCCGGTTTGGGCTGCCCCAGATGTACGGGCGCGCGCGGGCTTTGGCAACAACCCTAGCCGCCAAAGGCCAGACAGGGGTCCGGGCGCGGGGTGGGCGGGGTGATCAGCCACAGATCAAAGGGCGCATCGGAGCCGGGATCAGACTCCAACTGCCCCACGGACAGCACCGCCAAGGTCGGGTCAGCCAGCGCCAAAACAGCAGGCAACCCGGTGTCACGGCGCGCATGACCCGTGCCTGTGATCACAACCACCGGACCGCCGGTTTCGCGCAGAGCCGTTTCGGTTGCGCGGGCCAAGGCGGCGTCGCGCAGGCGCTGTGCCTGTACCATTCCGGGCAGCATCTCGGGCGGCAGCGCGCCGCAATGC
>JBIHZO010000207.1:0-6256 GCA_044231405.1 Cypionkella sp.
TTTCAAACCTTGCCGGGGGTGTTTTCCGCCGATGGCCCGGACCGGGGTTCGGTGCTGTTGGCCGCCGCTTTGCCCGCCAAACTGCCCAACCGGATCGGTGATCTGGGGGCCGGATGGGGATATTTGTCGCGGGCGATCTTGGCGCGGGTTGGCGTCAAGGAACTTGATCTGGTCGAAGCGGACGCGGTGGCGCTGGACTGTGCCCGGGTCAATATCACCGACCCGCGCGCGCGGTTTCATTGGGCCGATGCCACCACGTTCCGCGCTCCGAAGCTGTGGGATGCCGTGGTGATGAACCCCCCCTTCCACGCCGGGCGCGACGCCGATCCAGGGCTTGGAATGGCGTTTTTGAAGGCCGCACAGCGCGGTTTGGCCCCAAATGGTGTGCTTTGGCTGGTGGCGAACCGCCATTTGCCATATCACGCAACTCTGACAGCGCTGTTCCGTGAGGTCGAAGATGTCGGCGGCGACGGCACGTTCCGCGTGACTTGCGCGCGCTATCCGATCCGTTCGCGGCCATAACCGGAGAACTTCATGTCCTTTTCCATCGCAGGCAAAACTGCTATCGTCACAGGTGCCGCCAACGGCATTGGTCTGGCGATTGCGCGGCACTTCATGGAACGGGGCGCGAACGTGATGTTCGCCGACATCGACGAAGCCCGGTTGGAAGCCGAGGTCGGCGATGCGGCGCGGGCGGAGGGTTCGGTCCGGATGTTCGTCGGCGATTTGCGCGAGAAGTTGACGATCGCCAATCTGTTGTCGGCCACGATGGACGCCTTTGACCGGGTGGACATTCTGGTGAACGCCTCTCGGGCCATGAAAGTGTCGGACCCGCTGAAAATGGACGACGACGCCGTTGAAGAGTTGCTGGAGCAGAACCTGCTGACCAGCCTGCGGCTGAGCCAGATGACCGCCAAGCGCATGATTTTGCAGGCAGATGCCAATCCGGAAAGCGCGGCGGCAGCGGGGTGCATCATAAATCTGTCCTCGATTGCATCGCAGCGGACGCAGCACTGTCTGATGGGATATTCCATCGCCTGTGCGGCGGTGGACCAAATGACGCGGTCGCTGGCGGTGGCTTTGGCACCCAAGGGCATCCGGGTGAACGCGGTGGCGATCGGGTCCGTGTTAAGCGCCAGTCTGCAGAACGCGCTGAGGGAAGAGCCGGAGTATCGCAGCATCATAGAGCAGGGCACGCCTTTGGGCACCATTGCCCCTGCTTCGGAACTTGTTGAAACGGTTCAGTATTTGGCCTCTGACGCCTCGGCGTTCATGACCGGGCAAATCTTGACGGTGGACGGCGGGCGCAGTCTTGTCGATGCGGTCAGCGCACCGGCTCATTGACTATTCCGGGTACTGCGCCTTGCATTGATTGATGGCGCTTGCGGCGGCTTTGGCCTGTTGGGCGCGCTTTTGCTTCAGGCCAGTCAGCTTGGCTTGTTCGGCAGCAAGGTCAAGCGCCACGGGTTGGCGGGTGGTTTGCGGCACGTCTTCCAGACACATGCGCGGCTTTGGTTCGGGATTTGCCGTCGTGGCCGCAGGTGTGCAGTCCTGCCATTCGGTCACGTAAACCGTAACGTTTTCATAACCATAGCCACGGGTCAGGTTGCCTTCCGTCTCGGCGATCAGGCGGTCCACGACCCGCATGTCACGGGTGGCGGCACTGATGCATTGCTCTTGCGGGGTGCCGCAGGCGGAGAGGATCAGCAGGGTGGGCAAAAGGATGCGTTTCATGGCCGACTCACATGTTGGAAACCTTGCTTTACTATAGGGCTTTGGGCTTGATATGCCATGACAGCGGTTAACGGCGCAGACAAAAGGGGCGGGTATGAGCGAAGATTTCACACAGAAAAAGGCACAGGCTGCCGCCTGGTTTCGGGTGTTGCGCGACCAGATTGTGACGTCTTTCGAGGGGCTTGAGGACAGCCACGGCCAGGGCGCAGTGGGCCGGTTTGAGGTGACGCCGACCACCCGCGCCGATGGGGGCGGTGGGTTGATGTCTGTCATGCGCGGGGGCCGGGTTTTTGAGAAAATCGGCGTCAATGTGTCGGAAGTGCATGGCGTTCTTGGCGACCGCGCGCAAAAGGCGATGGCCGCGCGTGGGGTGCCGGGGATGGACAGCGACCCGCGGTTCTGGGCCGCCGGGATCAGCCTTGTGGCGCATATGGTCAACCCCCATTGCCCGGCAGTGCATATGAACACCCGCATGTTCTGGACCCCGCATGCCTGGTGGTTTGGCGGTGGGGCCGACCTGAACCCCTGCCTTGAATATGCCGAAGACACCGCGCATTTCCACGCGCAGATGCAATTGGCCTGTGATGCGCATAGCCCTGATTACTATGGAAAATTCAAGCCTTGGGCCGACGAGTATTTCTTTGTGCCGCACCGGGGTCGGGCGCGCGGCGTGGGGGGGATTTTCTATGATGATCTGAACACCGGCAACTGGGATGCCGATTTTGCCTTCACCAAAGATGTGGGCCGCGCCTTCCTTCCGGCCTTTGTGCCGTTGACCGAGAAGCGGGTGGCCACACCGTGGACTGAGGCTGACCGTGAGGCGCAGTTGATCCACCGTGGTCTGTATGCCGAATACAATCTGGTCTATGACCGGGGGACCAAATTCGGGCTGGAAAGCGGCCACGACGCCAATGCGGTGCTGATGAGCCTGCCGCCAGTGGCCAAGTGGTATTGACCGGAATTCAGCGTGTTTTTGCCGTCCTTTTCCCGTCCCGCCTGCGTCCTTTTTGCGTCCCTACGCAGCGGGCGGCCGGTTCAGGGTTCGGTCTGGTGCGTGTTGCCACAAATCGGTTCTGACCGAGTGATGGCAACCGCAACATTCACAGGCTGCCCATGTCTTGGATTTTCTGCAAACTGAAACAGATGCAAGGAAATCCGCTTCAGGCCTGACTGCGCAACAGCAGCGCCACGCCGATCATCATCACCGCCATGCCGACCATCTGGCGGGCGGTGATTTTCTGGCCGAAGACATAGCGCGCGACCGCCAAAGCCATCAGCACTTCGACCAGTGCCAGGGTGCGGACATTGGCGGCGGAAGTCAGCGAAAAGCCGATGAACCAGAACAGCGATGCGGTGGCCCCCACGCACCCGACCCACAGCGACGCGCGCCAGACCCGGAACGATGCGGTCAGCGCGCTGCGGTTGAAGGCCAGCAGCCAGACCGTCAGCAGCGCGGATTGCAGCGACAGGTTCAGGGCGAGCATGGCGGTGGCACGAATCAGGAAACTGCCCTCTTCCAGCCCGATGATGCCGCCACGAAAGCCGACCGCCGAGGCCCCGAACAGCGCCCCCGAGGCGATGCCGGTCAAGGCGGGGCCAGCCTCGCGCCACATCGGCACACCGGGTTTGACCGACAACAACACCACACCGATGACCGCAATCAGGATTGCCAGCAGGGCCATCACGGTCAGCGGATCGCCCAGTATGGCGGCGGCGGTCAGGGCGACGATCACCGGCTCGGTTTTCAGCCAGGCGGTGGTGACGGCAAAGCTGCGCGACTTCATGGTGACCAGCATCAGGGCGGTGGCGGCGATTTGGGCCACCGCACCGACGGCGATGAAGGCGGCGCTGCGCAGGGTCAGGGCGGGCAGGGATTCGCCGGTGGCGGCCATGACCATCGGCAGGAACAGCAGCGCGAACGGCAGGCCGAAGAGGAACCGCACTTGGGTCGCGCCCAGCGTGCCGATGGTCTGGGTCAACCCGGTTTGCGCGGCATTGCGTGCAACCTGGCCGGCCGAGGCGATCAGCGCCACCACGACCCAAAGATAGGTCACGGCTGGCTGCGGATCAGGCGGCCAAGGCGCTTCATGCCCTCATCAATCGCTTGTTCGTTGGCGCAAGAGAAGGACAGGCGGATGGTGTTGCCGTTGGACCCATCGGCAAAGAAGGCGCGGCCGGGGACGAAGGCCACACGCTCTGTTTGCAGCGACTGCGCCAGCAGGTCGGCACCATCCATGGTTTCGGGCAGGGTCAGCCAGACGAACATGCCGCCTTCGGGCTTCGTCCAAGTGACGCCTTGGGGCATCTCACGCGCGAGGGCGGCCAACAGGTGGTCACGGCGCGCTTTGTAGGTTTGGCGCAGCAAGGCGACATGGCTGTCGAACTGGGCAGAGGCGACCTGATGGGTGACGATCTGATTGGTGGTGGCGGAATGCAGATCGGCGGCTTGTTTCATCAGCACAAGGCGCGAGATGATTTCGGTGGCCCCGCAGACCCAGCCGACGCGCAGCCCGGGGGCGAGAGATTTGGAAAAGCTGCCGCAGTAAAGGGTGCGACAGTCTTCGATGCTGCCCTTGCGGGCGATTTCCAGGGCAAGGATCGGCGGAACCGCGTCGCCATCGTAGCGCAAAGTCTGATAGGCGGCGTCTTCGACGATGGCAATGTCGAGTTCATCGGCAAGGTCGATGACGGACAAGCGGGCAGAGCGGGCGATGGTTTCGCCGGTGGGGTTGGCAAAATCGACCGACAGATAGGCGAATTTCACCCGTCCCGTCGCAGCAGCGGCTGCGGCGAAATCGGCGGCAGAGCGGTTGGTGTTGGGGTCAAGGCGGTCGTAGGTCGGTTCATAGGCGTTGAACGCCCCCAAAGCGCCAAGGTAGGTGGGCCAGCCGACAAGGACGGTATCGCCCGGCGAGATCATCAGTTTGCCCAAGTAATCAAGCGCTTGCTGCGAGCCCGAGGTGATCAGGATGTTCTCGGGGCCGCAGGGCACGCCGATCTTGGCCATTTCGGTGGCGATCCAGTCACGCAGGGGGCGGTAGCCTTCGGACACCGAATATTGCAGGGCAGCGCCCGCCTTGTCACCGGTCAGGGCGGCGGTGAAGGCGTCGCGAAAGGCCTCCGTCGGGAACAGGGCAGGGTCGGGAATGCCACCGGCAAAAGAGATGATGTCGGGTTGGTCGAGCAGCTTCAGCAGTTCTCGGATTTCCGAGGCTTTCATGCGCGCGTTGCGCGTGGCCAGAACGTTATTCCACTGCACGATGGCTCTCCGATTGTTGAGGCACATTTGCGCCCGAGGGGCGGTATGTCAATGTCTGTGACCTGGTTTTGGGGGCCAGAGGTGAGTTGCACCCAGCCTTCTTTGGACCGAAGCGTGGTTTGGGGGGGAAGGGCTGAACGCTCCGCAGGGGATATTTGGGCCAAGATGAAACGCGGACGGCGGCGATTTCATCTTGGTTCAAATATCCATACTGGCTTGGGTCACGCACCGCCCCGGACGGTTTCGATCATCCGGGTGACATTGTCGGGGTTGGCGTCGGGGGTGATGCCGTGGCCGAGGTTGAAGATGTGGGGGCCGTGTCGGAACGCCTGCACCACGCGTTTCGTGGCGGCGATCAGGTCGGCGCCGCCGGTCACCATGTGATGCGGGGCAAGGTTGCCCTGCACGCAGCCGGTGGTTTGGACGTGCTCTGCGGCCCATTCCGGCGTCACCGAATTGTCCACGGCGACGCAATCGGCCCCGGTGGCCTGTGCGAAGCCGACATAGCCCTGGCCCGCCTCTCGCGGGAAGGCGATGATGGGCAGGCCGGGGTGCCTGGCCTTCAGGGCGCTGATGATGCGGGCGGTGGGTTTGACGGCAAAGTCCTGAAAATCCTGGCCTTTCAGGCTGCCTGCCCATGAGTCGAACAGCTTCACCACCTCGGCCCCGGCTTGGACTTGGGCGGACAGATAATCGATGGTGGCCTCGGTGATGACGTCGATCAGGGCACAGAATGCGGCGCGGTCGCTGGATTTCAGGGCATGGGCGGGGGCTTGATCCGGGGTGCCGCGCCCGGCGATCATATAGGTGGCGACGGTCCAGGGCGCGCCGGCAAAGCCGATCAGGGTGGTGTCGGCGGGCAGTTCGCGCGACAGGATCTTGACGGTTTCGTAGATCGGGGCAAGGGTGTCGTGGATGGCGTCTTTGGGTCGCAGGGCCTGCACGCCAGCCAGGCTGGTGATGGTGGACAGGCGCGGGCCTTCGCCGGTCTCAAACCACAGATCGGCGCCAAGGGCTTGGGGCAGCAGCAGAATATCGGCAAACAGGATGGCCGCGTCAAAGCCGAAACGGCGGATCGGCTGCAAGGTGACTTCGGCGGCCAGATCGGGGTTGTAGCAGAGTTTCAGAAAATCCCCGGCCTGCGCGCGGGTGGCGCGGTATTCGGGCAGATAGCGCCCGGCCTGACGCATCATCCAGATCGGCGGGGTGGGCAGGGTTTCCCCGGCAAGGGCGCGCAGGATGGTTTTGGTCATGTCAGGCCTC
>JBIHZO010000296.1:0-4742 GCA_044231405.1 Cypionkella sp.
GTCCGCCGCATCCGGCCCGGCGATTTTCACGCCGGGCAGCTGTACCTTGACCATGTGATCGACCTGCCCCTTGTCGGCATGGCCCACCCCCACCACGGTTTTCTTCACCGCATTGGGCGCGTATTCTCCGACTGTCAGCCCGAACTGCGCCGGAACCAACAGCGCAACTCCCCGCGCCTGCCCCAGTTTCAGCGTCGCCACCGCGTCCTTGTTGACAAAGGTGTTTTCCACCGCCGCTGCATCGGGGGCGTAGATGCGCAAGACCTCGGTCAGTTGCGTGTGCAGGGACAGCAAGCGCTGCGCCAGATCGCCGTCACCTTCCCCCGGGGCCGAGTGGCAGATGCCATTGGCGACATGGGTCAACTTGGACCCCACGACGTCAATCACCCCCCAGCCAAGGTTGCGCAACCCGGGATCAATCCCCAAAACCCGCATGCCCGCCCCTTTTGTTTTGCTTCTCCCGAAGTAGCACGAAAAGAGAACACCCGCCAAGATGAATTAAATCCTGGCAAGTTTCGCCGCATCCTTTATGCAGGTGCAGCAAACCGACCCATGGGCAGCGGAAACCGACACAACCGACCAAACTTCGCGGAACGCCTATAAAATAACGGCGAAATTGTGGCGAACGGCTATGCATTGGGCGCAATGCAGACATGCTTGGCGCGGCATTGCTTTGCACCTGCAGCATCTCTAGATAGCTGTGATCGCCAAGCAAGGTGTTTGGCGTATGCATGTATAAAGGATCACCGCTATGGCCGCCTATGAGACGTCCCGCGCGGCGCCGTTCGGCGCCATCTCGATTTTCCGCTCGGTTCAGGCTGTGGCAGAGACGTTTTCGTCTTTCGCCGCCTGGAATGATGCCCGTATCACCCGCAAAGCGCTGACCAAGCTTTCCGACCGTGAGCTTGACGACATCGGCCTGTGCCGTGGCGATATTGAGATGATCGGTCGATAAGACCGTCACCGTTCCAAATCAAAAGGGCTGATGTTCCTCCGAACGTCAGCCCTTTTTCATGTCCGGACTGTTCACTGGAACCGCATCAGAGTGTCGGAGATCTTGCCCGACACCCAGACCGTCGCCGGATCGGCCTGCATCAGCCAGCCGCCCATACGGTCAAATCCTTCGCCAGCCTGCAACCGTTCGACGCGCAGATTGTAGGATTCCGCGCCAACCGTGTGCAGGATCGCGCCCTTCAAACCGATGGCGCAAACGGCGACCATCAGCAAAGGGCCCAGAATGGCACGGCGAGGGCGGGATTTGCGTGTGAAATGCGACCGGCCCAAAGTTCCAGCCGCATCAAAGCCATAGCCATGGGAACGCGCCCGCTCAAAACGGGCAACCCGGCTGTAGAAATCAACAAGATTCGGGTCGGCCATAACATTACCTCAGTGCTTTGGCCCCCGCCTGACCTTAGGTTAGGTCAGGAATGTGTCGAAAGTTGGGCAAGTGTCGCCATTTGCCTTAAATTCGACGCATCACCAAAGCAGACCATTCGCCCAGATCTTCGCGCGATTGGGGTGCGAACCCGGCTGCGACATAGGCTGCGGTGATCGCTTCGGCCTGGACCACCAGCAGGCCCGACAAGATCACCAAGCCGTCCTTGGCCACATGCCGCGCCATGTCGGGGGCCAGTTCCACCAGCGGACCCTTCAGAATATTGGCGAAAACCAGATCATAGGGCGCAGCCTCGGCCAGACGCGGATGCGCGAAACCGGCGGCCTCCATGCATTCAATCCGGCCCTCCATATGATTGATCGCGACATTTGCCTCGGCCACGGCAACGGCCACTTCGTCAATATCAGAGGCGATCACCAAGGCATCGGGCAACACGGAGGCCGCCGCCATCGCCAGAACGGCGGTGCCGCAACCGATATCCGCGACTTTGGCGGGACGGAAACCGGCGTCATACAGCCGGTCAAAGGCGCGCAGACAACCCAAGGTGGTGCCATGGTGCCCGGTGCCAAAGGCCACCGTCGCCTCTATCTGCAGCGCCACACGACCCTGCGGCACCTTGTCGGCGTCATGGCTGCCGTAAACGAAGAACCGCCCCGCCTCGACCGGAGACAACTCGCGCCGCACCTTGGCGACCCAGTCGATTTCCGGCAGTTCCGACAGCGCAAAGGGCCGCGCGTTGAAGGCCATGGCCAGCATCTCCAGCACCGCCGTGTTCGGCTGTTCCAGAAAATACGCGCCCACCTCCCACAGACCCGAGTCGTCCTCGATTTCAAACACGCCGACGCCCGTGGGTTCCGGCTCCATCTTTTCAATGGCTTCCGCCAAGCCGTTGGCGGCGTCTTCGCCCATCAGGGTGGTCAGTGCGGTGAAGGTTGGCATGGGGTGTCCGATGGGTTGGCGTCAGGCTTGGGCAAGCCGGATCAGCAGGTAACGGTTGTTGGCGACGAAGGTTTCCGAGCTGCGCGCGCGCTCAAACAGCCGCTGCGACAGGCGCGCACGTTTGCGACCGTTCATCACCAGACGCAAGGCGCGGTGCAACAGCCAATGCCGCCACGGGCGTTTGGCCTTGGTTTCACGCTCAAACCCCGACAGGCCGACGCCCAGCACATTGAACAGCGCTTGTTCGAGGTCGATGGAAGGAGCGACGGCCTCGGTGATATCCTCTTCGGCCAGAACCTTCAAAGGCTCGGCGGCAAGGGTTTTGCGGAACAGGCCGATCGCGTGACCACCGCCCACGGTGTAGAACGTCGGATCAGCGCGAAAGCTTTCGGACCGAAAGCAATCCCCGATCAGGATTTCCCCGCCCGGAGCCAGCAATCCCCGCGCCTTTTGCAGCGACAAGGGCAGTGGAATATATTGAAAACTTTCCGAAAACAGGCACAGGTCAAAGCCGCCGTCGCTGTGCAAATCCTCAAAGAAACACATGTGGATCCTGGCTTGGGGCGCGTTCACCCGGCAGCGGTCCGCCAGATAGGCCGAAGGCACCACGATTTCGACACTGTGACCAAGGGCGATCAGCTTTTTCGCCGTCTCACCTGCGCCACCGCCAATGTCCAGAATCCGCAACCCGGCCCGGTCCGGCAGATGCGCAAACAGCCGCGCCGAATAGGCGTCCTGCGCCCGGCCCACATTGCCCGCCGCAATGTCGAGGCCCGTCCACAGCCCGTAATGCAGATGTTCCTTGCCGGTCAACCAGCGCGACAGCGCCAGCGCCGTGTCCAGCCCAATGGCCCGAGTGTCGATTTTATCAGCAGCCATGGGCCCAATCCGTCTTGCCGGCGTGGCACAGCCCTAAGGGATGCCCCGCCTGCAAGCAAGATCGAAGATCACCCCGCCACGGCCAGCCCAATCGGGCAGCTGACGCCAGTGCCGCGAACGCCGCAATAACCATCGGGGTTCTTGGCCAGATATTGCTGATGGTAATCTTCGGCATAGTAAAACACCGGGGCGGGCAGGATTTCGGTGGTCACTGCGCCAAAGCCCGCCTTGATCAGATTGGCCCCATAGCGGGTGCGACTGTCTGCCGCCGCCTGCGCCTGAGCGTCGTTGTAAGTGTAGATGCCGGAGCGGTAGGTGGACCCGATGTCATTGCCCTGCCGCATCCCCGTGGTTGGATCGTGGTTCTCCCAGAAGACCCGAAGCAGCGCGTCATAAGAGATCACCGATGGGTCAAAGATCACCCGCACCACCTCATTATGGCCGGTCAACTGGGTGCAGGTTTCCTTGTAGGTCGGGTTTGGCGTAAACCCTGCCGCATAGCCGACCATGGTCAGCCAGACGCCCGGCGTAGCCCAAAAAATCCGCTCCACCCCCCAGAAGCAACCCATTCCGAACATCGCCTCGGCCATCCCCGCAGGCACAGGCGATTTCAACGGCAGGCCGGACAGGAAATGCACCTCGGCAGTCGGCAAAGGATCGGGGCGGCCCGGCAAAGCGTTTTGCGGGGCGACCATTTCCATCTTCTTGGCGTTTGAGAAAAACATCACGGCCTCCGTTGAATTTCCTCTAACATAGGGCGGCGGGGAAGGTCCTGCCAGTCACGGTTTGGGGATTGATATGGGCGACGACAAGATCGAGGTGCAGAATGTCGGGCAGCCGGGGAAAACCTACCGCGTCGATGCGGCGAAATACCGTGCAATGCGGGGGGCGATGCTGGCGGTATTGCCTGACGAGGCGCCGGGCATGGCCGTGGCGGAGGTGACAGAGGCGGTGAAACCGCACCTGCCCGAGGCGCTGTTTCCGGGCGGCGACACGGCGGGGTGGTGGGTGAAATGCGTGCAACTGGACCTTGAGGCGAAAGGCATGATCGCCCGCGCCAAGGCCCCGGTGCGGCTGTTTCGGGTCGCGCCTCAGTAAAAGCTTTGCGGGTCGATATCGATCGACAGCCGCATGTTGCTTGGCAGTTTCAACTGCGCCACCCATTCTGCCAAAGCCGCCTGCAGGGGCGCTGTCTTGTCGGCTTTCACCAGCAACCGCACCCGATGCCGCCCCCGCACCCGCGCCACCGGGGCGGGCGCCGGCCCGTAAACCTGCGCGCCGATGCGGCGCAGCGGGTCATCCCGCCGCGCCAGTTCCGCTCCGAAATCAAACACCTGGCCCACATCCGGGCTGCTCAGGATGATCCCCGCCATGCGACCGTAAGGTGGCACGCCCGCCATCCGCCGCTCTGTCGCCTCGGCCCGCCAGAACGCCTCTTCATCACCGCCAAGGATGGCCCGGATCACCGGATGTTCGGGCTGAAACGTCTGCAACAGCGCCGTGCCGGGCTTGTCCGCCCGCCCCCCCC
>JBIHZO010000208.1:0-6225 GCA_044231405.1 Cypionkella sp.
TGCGCCACCACAGCTTTGTTGCAGGAGGCATTCGTGCCAAGGAGGTGCGGTGCATCCCTGCGCTGCCCTGACGCTTGCCCCCGCAGCCCCGCTTTGCCATAAGCGGCCAAACGACAAGGACATCGCCCATGACCTTCCGCGCCCGCCACCTGCTGGGGATCGAACATCTGAACCCGCAGGAAATCCTGTCCGTTCTGGATCTGGCCGACCGCTATGTCGATCTGAACCGCCGCACCGTCAAACAGTCCGATGTGCTGGCGGGGCTGACGCAGATCAACATGTTCTTTGAGAATTCCACCCGCACGCAGGCGAGTTTTGAACTTGCGGGCAAACGGCTGGGCGCGGATGTGATGAACATGTCGGTGGCGTCTTCCAGCGTCAAAAAGGGCGAAACCCTGATCGACACCGCGATGACGCTGAACGCGATGCAGCCCGATCTGCTGGTGGTGCGGCATCCCTCATCCGGTGCGGTGAACCTGCTGGCCTCCAAGGTCAACTGCGCGGTGCTGAACGCGGGTGACGGGCGACACGAACACCCGACTCAGGCGCTGCTGGACGCGTTGACGATCCGCCGCGCCAAGGGCCGCATCCAGCGCCTGACCATCGCGATTTGCGGCGACATTGCGCATTCGCGCGTGGCGCGCAGCAACCTGATCCTGCTGGGAAAAATGGAAAACCGCCTGCGCCTGATCGCCCCGCCAACCCTGATGCCAGCCGGTGTCGAGCATTTTGGCTGTGAGCTTTACGATGACATGCGCAAAGGGCTGGAAGGCGCGGATGTGGTGATGATGCTGCGCCTGCAAAAGGAACGCATGGATGGCGGCTTCATTCCCAGCGAGCGGGAATATTACCACCGCTTTGGCTTGGACGCCGAAAAGCTGTCCTTTGCCAAGCCGGATGCGATTGTGATGCATCCCGGCCCGATGAACCGGGGCGTCGAGATTGACGGCGATCTGGCCGATGACATCAATCGGTCGGTCATACAGGAACAGGTGGAAATGGGCGTGGCGGTGCGCATGGCCTGCATGGACCTGCTGGCCCGCAATCTGCGCGCCGAACGCGGCCGCGCGGCGGTCGGGGTGATGGTATGAGCGGCGGCCGAGCATCTGTGCTTGCCCCCACCTGTGCGGGTGCAAGGGGGGTGGTGCGGGCAAGCATCTTCCGTATGGGACAAACCTGGTGACGATCACATTGCCACTTGACGCGCCAAATCGGCTTTGGGTGTTTGCGCTGGATATGGCGGCGCAGGAGGTTGCGGCGCTCAGCCGGCACGATCCGGCGGCGGTTTCGGCATTCAACCCCATACCGACGCCTGCTGAACGGCCCGACCCGGTTGCGGCCCTTTTGGGTGTCGATGCGCTTGATCCCGATTTCGTCGAAATCTTCGATCTGGCCGATCTGGCAGGGCTTGGCCTGTCCAGCTATCTGGCAACCGGCAACGCCATTCCCGAGGCGCAATTGGCCCCCGACCGCGCCCGTCTGGACGCGTTGCAAGGCCCGGTGCTGATCCTGTTTGCCGCAGCCTTTGCCAACCGCCCTGTCACCCTGCACCCCGACCCGCGCCTGACCCTGATTGGCAGTTATGCCGAGGAGATCCCCCCTGTGGAATTTGAACCGCTCCCGGATGCCGGTGCGAAGGGCAGCCTTGGCCAGCCCCGCAGCGACGCCCTGACGTCCGGCCACCCAGCCAGCCAGACGGGGACAGCCCAAGATGCGCCCCCCGTGCAGGTGCAGAAATACTCCAACGCGCGAATGAGCGGGATGGTGGCGACCGCGGCCCTGCTGGTGATGTTTGCCATGGTCAGCCTGATGATATGGATCGCATGAATGGCTGAAATCACCCGCGACACCATTCATGGCCTGCAGGTCGATCTGGACAGCGACGAGGTTTTGCGTGCCACCCTGTCCCCGGACCTGGCAGCGTTCTGGCGGGCCAATGGCATCATGGCCTTGGCGCTGGGCGTGGTCGCGGGGGCGGCTTTGGTCTATCAGGGCAACCCTGACCCTTGGGTTGGCCCGGTCGCCGCCGCTTTGGCCATGGGCGCACGCGCCGCCTATATCCGCTCCGAGGCGATGGCCGAAGTCTGGCGGCTGACCAACCGCCGCCTGCTTGGCCCCGGTGGCCGCATCGTGCCGCTGTCGTCGCTGAAACTGGTGCGGCCGTTTCTGGGGGCTGTGCAACTGGTGACACAGGCAGGCGACAAGCACCTGATCAAGTATCAGGCGGATGCGGTGGCAACGGTTGCGGCAATTGATGGCGTAAGGGTGCGGGGATGAGAGATCGGCCTGAACCCCGCCCGATGAAGGATGTTTTCGCATGATCCACTTGACCAACGCCCGTCTGATCGACCCCGAGGCCGGAACCGACACGCTTGGATCGCTGACCATCGACGGCGGCCTGATCACCGCGATCAATGGTCCGGCCCCCAAAGCGGCCATGATCATCGACTGCGGTGGCAACCCGCTGGCCCCCGGCATCATCGACATCGGCGTCAAGATTGGTGAGCCAGGTGAGAGGCACCGCGAATCCTTCCGCTCGGCGGGCTTGGCGGCGGCGGCGGGCGGTGTCACCACGATCATCGCGCGCCCCGACACCGCACCTGCCATCGACACGCCCGAGATGCTGGAATTTGTCACCCGCCGCGCGGCAGAATCCCCCGTGCGCATCCGTCATATGGCCGCGCTGACCAAGGGGCGCGCCGGGCATGAGATGACGGAAATCGGCTTTCTGCTGGACGCCGGCGCGATAGCATTTACCGATGTGTTCCACGTGGCCACCGACACCAAGGCCCTGAGCCGCGCCTTCATCTATGCCCGCAGCCTTGGCGCGCTGGTGATCTGCCATCCGCAGGAACCGGGTCTGTCGGCGGGGGCGGCGGCGACTTCTGGCAAGTTCGCCTCCCTGCGCGGTCTGCCCGGCGTGTCACCGATGGCTGAACGGCTGGGGCTGGACCGCGATCTGGGTTTGGTGGAAATGACAGGCGTGCGCTATCACGCCGACCAGATCACCACCGCCCGCAGCCTGCCCGCGCTGATGCGGGCCAAGGCCAATGGGCTGGACGTTACCGCAGGCGTCTCGATCCACCACCTGACGCTGAACGAAATTGATGTCGGCGACTACCGCACCTTCTTCAAGATGACCCCGCCTTTGCGGTCGGAAGAGGACCGGCTGGCCATGGTGCAGGCGGTGGCGGATGGCGTGATCGACATCATCTCCAGCTTTCACACCCCTGCGGATGAGGAATCCAAGCGCCTGCCGTTCGAAGAGGCCGCATCGGGGGCGGTGGGTCTGGAAACCCTGTTGCCCGCCGCCTTGCGTCTGGTCCATGCCGGGCAACTCGACCTGCCGACGCTGTTCCGCGCGCTGGCGTTGAACCCCGCCAAACGCCTTGGCCTGCCGCAGGGGCGGCTGTCGGTGGGGGCTCCGGCAGACCTTGTGCTGTTTGATCCCGACGCACCCTATCTGCTGGATCGCAGCAAACTTCAGTCGAAATCCAAGAACACTCCGTTTGACGGCTGTCGGATGGAGGGTAAGGTGCTTGCGACCTTCGTGGCTGGCACGCAGGTTTATAAAGCGAAGTAGCCATGCCCGAAATCACCGCCGCTCCCGCCGTTCTGGCATTGGTTGCCCTGCTGTCCTATGTGCTGGGGTCGATCCCCTTTGGCCTTGTGATCACCCGCCTGATGGGTCTGGGCGATCTGCGTTCGATTGGGTCGGGCAACATCGGGGCCACCAATGTCTTGCGCACCGGCAACAAACCGGCGGCGCTGGCCACGCTGCTGCTGGATGCGGCCAAGGGTGGCATCGCGGTGCTGATCGCGCGCTATGCGGTGGGCGAGGATGCGGCGCAGCTGGCGGGATTGTGCAGCTTTCTGGGCCATCTGTTCCCGGTCTGGCTGCGGTTCAAGGGCGGCAAGGGGGTGGCGACATTCCTTGGCACGCTGCTGGCGCTGGCTTGGCCGGTTGGGCTGGCGGCCTGCGCCACCTGGGCGGTGACGGCGGCGCTTACCCGGATCTCATCGCTGTCGGCACTGGTCGCGGCTGCGCTGTCCTCGGTCTGGGTGTTCGTGTTTGATCGCGGCCCCATGCTGTTTCTGGTGATCGTGCTGACGGTGCTGGTCTACATCCGCCACAGCGCCAATCTGGCCCGCATCAAAGCCGGCACAGAGCCACGGATCGGGGCCAAGTCGTGATCCGGCTGGCGGCCCTGCTGGTCGCCATCGCAGCCCCGGCGGGCGGGCAGACCGTGGACTCTGTGCTGGCGCAGGCCAAGGCCGATTGCGCCAGCATCGACAACGGCCAGTTCTCCGCCCCGCCCGAAGCCGTGGTGCCGATCGACCTGACCGGCGACGGTGTTCCGGCCATGGTTGTGGATTCGGGTCGGTTCCAATGCACCACCTCGGCCAGCTATTGGGGTGGCACGGGCGGCAATTGGCTTGCGGTGATCGTGGCCGGGCAGCAATTCGACCTGATGGCCCAAAGCTGGCAGGTGCTGCCGTCGCAGGGCATGCCGGTGTTGCTGTTGTGGCACAACGGCGCTGACTGCGGCGGCTCTGGCGCGGATGTCTGTGCCGAGGCGCTGGTCTGGTCAGATTATCAGCAAAGGCTGATGACGGTTGCGCCATAGACCGAAGGCCTGACCGCACTCTGCCCGGCCGCCCCGGACTTGATCCGGGGCCTCACGGGACGTGACGCCTGATCTTACAGACTTGACGCTGCATAGATCGGAGTGAGATCGCCCTTCCAATCGCCATGATAGAGGTCCAGCCAGCGGTCAGCCTGCGTCTTTTCGGTGGCCAGATTCTGCACCAAAGGCGCGAGATAGCGCTGTTCGTCCAGCCCCCTCGCGGCCAATCCGGCGTGCGACAACCCGACAGCCGCACGCGCCAGATCCAGCAGTTTGACGCCGCCTGCCTCGGCCTGCAGCCCGCGCACCGACGCTTCCACCCGCAGCCCTTCGCGGGTTTCGGCATCGAAGCCTTTGACCAGATCCCAGGCCGCATCCAGCGCTGTCTGGTCATACATCAGCCCGACCCAGAATGCGGGCAGCGCGTCGATATGGGCTTGATCGCCGCAATCGGCCCCGCGCATTTCGATGTATGACTTCACCCGCGCCTCGGGGAAGACGGTGGTCATATGGTCGGCCCAATCCGAAAGCGTCGGCTTTTCGCCGGGCAGGGCGGGCAGGTTTCCGGCGAGGAAATCGCGGAAGGATTGTCCCAGGGCGTTGATGTATTTGCCGTCGCGGTAGACGAAATACATCGGCACATCCAAGACCCAATCGACATATTGCTGAAAGCCGAAGCCCTGGTCAAAGGCAAAGGGCAGCATCCCGGTACGGGCATTGTCCAATCCCCGCCAGATGCGGCTGCGCCATGACTTATGGCCATTCAGCTTGCCATCAAAGAACGGGCTGGACGCGAAAAGCGCTGTCGCCACCGGTTGCAGGGCCAGCGCCACGCGCAGTTTGCGGACCATGTCGGATTCGGACGCATAATCGAGGTTCACCTGCACGGTGCAGGTGCGATACATCATCTGGGTGCCATGGGTGCCGACACGCCCCATATAGTCGGTCATCAGCCGGTAGCGCCCCTTCGGCATCACCGGCATATCCGCGCCCGACCACTGCGGTGCCGCACCTATGCCCATGAACCGGACACCCAGCGGGTCGGCAATCGCGCGGACCTCATCCAGATGGTTCTGCAATTCGGCAGCCCCTTGATGCAGGTTCTCCAGCGGCGCCCCCGACAGTTCAAATTGCCCGCCGGGTTCAAGGCTGATGTTCGCACCATTGCGCGTCATGCCGATGATATTGTCGGCCTCGCGCACCGGGGTCCAGCCGAACTGTGTTTCAAGTCCGGCGAACAGGGCCGAGATCGAACGATCCCCGGCATAGGGCAAGGGTGCGCGGCTGTCGGTCAGCCAGCCGAATTTCTCGTGCTCGGTGCCGATGCGCCAATCGGCGGCGGGTTTGCAGCCACCGGCCATCATCTGCGCCAGTTGCGCGAAGTCTTCGATGGGGCCACCGCCGGACTGAGGAATCGACATTGGATTGGCCCTTTCTTTGATCTTTGGGACGCCAACAGGTGCTGCGAGCGGGCGGCCAAGTCAAGGCCATGGCGCGCGCAGAATGCTGATTGTTTGTGCGCTGATGAATGTGACCTTGCCGTGACAAAGGTCAAGGCCGCAGCACCACACCCGCGCCCTGCCTGCGCCAGATCACT
>JBIHZO010000209.1:0-6213 GCA_044231405.1 Cypionkella sp.
TGCGGCTGATCAAGGCGACATAAAGGATGGTGAAAATCAGCAGGACCCCAAACATCACCAGCGAAATCGCGGCGGCCTTGCCAAGCTGGCCAAAGCGGAAGGCCAGTTTGTAAAGGTATGTCACAAGAATATCGGTGCCATTGGCCGGGCCACCCTCGGTCATCACCCAGATGATCGGCAGCGAGTTGAAGACGTAGATCACGTTCAGCACGATCGCGATGTTGATGAACGGCTTCATCAGCGGCAGGGTGATATAGCGGAACTGGTGCCAGCCGGTCGCGCCATCGACCACTGCCGCCTCGTATGCGTCTTGCGGCATCGACGACAAGCCCCCCAGCAGTATGGTGGTGGTGAACGGGATCGAAACCAGAATCCCCACCAGAATTTCAACGACAAAGGCAGTGCCTGCAGTGGCAAGCCATTCGATCGGCTGATCAATGACACCGGCTTGCATCAGCGTCGCATTCAGCAGCCCGGACCGCCCGTTCAGCGCCCAGCGCCAGACAACGGCCGTCATCGTCAAAGAAATCGCCCAAGGCAGCATCACGATCACCCGCGCCACGCCCCGACCATAGAAATCGTCGTTCAGGATCATCGCGACGGGCATGGAAATCAGCAAGGTTCCGGTGACAACGGCGACAGTCCAGACGCCGGTGCGGGTCAGGGATTCCCAGAACAACGGGTCGGAGAACACTTCGGCAAAGTTGGCCCAGCCGATGAAGCCGATCAGTTTGCCAAAGCGGCTGACCTCTTGGCTGGACGTCCAAGCCAGATCGAGGATCGGGTAGCCGATGATCAACACCGCCAGCAGCAGGCTGGGCAGGATCATCAGCATTGGCACGGATTTCTGGATGCGGTTGGCCATCTTACCCCACGCCCCGGATTTCAGGGCTGTCATGCGGCTACAAGGGCAAAGAGCGGCAGCTGCCGCTCCTTGCGTTCGATTCAGGTCAGATCACAGACCGCGGATCTTGTTGATCGCATCGGCGGCGGCTTTCATGCCATCTTCCGGGGTGACTTCACCCAGATAGATTTGCTGCATGGTCCGCACAGTAACATCCGCGATTTCTTCCCAGTTGGCGATGACGGGCGCGAACTTGGCATAGGGCAGGCCAGCCGCGAAACCGGCAACATCCGGGTCTTCGGTGAAGTAGGGCAGCGCAGCGACGTTCTTGGTCACCGGCAGGAAGCCTTCACCCAGATCAAACTTTTCGCGGTATTGATCCTGATAGGCGAATTCGATGAACTTCCAGGATGCTTCTTTCGCATCGGAATCCGCGAACATCATCATGGTGTCAGTCACGCCATAGGTGGCCTTGGCACCAGCCTCCGGGAAGGGAAGGATCTTGTACTTCAGGTTCGGCGCTTCTTCCTTGATCTGTGGGATCAGCATCGGGAAGGTGAAGATGGTGCCGACTTTGCCCTGCTTGAACAGGTTGAACACGTCTTCGCGGTTGTAGTTGGTCGGCGACGGCTGAGTCAGGCCTTCGTCGATCATCTGCTTGTACAGCTTGGCCGAGGTGATCGCCGCCTCGCTGGACAGACCAGAGGTGCCGTCAGCGTTCAGAATGTCGCCGCCATGCGTCCAGAGGTTGTAGTAGAAATAGGCGTCGGTCTCGATTTCCTTGCCTTGCAGGCCGAAGGCAAAGGTGTCTGGCAGCGCCGCGATTTTCTTCGACGCATCATACAGCTCGTCCCAAGTGGTGGGCGGCGTGGCACCGGCTGCGTCGTAGAGGTCCATGTTGACCATCATCGCGCGAGCCGAAGCTGCCACCGGCAGACCCATGATCTTGCCGTCGATGATGCCGGGGCCCATGAAGGTGTCGATGAAAGTGGATTTGAATTCCGGCGTCAGATAGCTGTCAACCGGCTCGGCCACGCCCTGCGAGGCAAAGTCCAGCAACCAGCGGGTGCCGATGATCGAGATGTCGGGGGCGGAACCGCCCGCAACGTCGGTGGTCAGCCGCTGCAGCAGGGTATCCCACGGCACGACTTCGATGTTGATCTTGATGTCGGGGTTGGCTGCCTCGAACGCGGTGGCGACCTCTTGGAAATAGGGGCCGGTCTTTGCGCTGTATTCAGCAACGGTGAAGTCAACGACGGTCTGCGCCATTGCCGCCGGGGCGAAGGCATACATGCCCACGCCAAGCGCCATTACCGCTGTGGATGTCCGAAACGAATAGGTCATAGGGAGTCACTCCTGTTGTATCATAGTTACGCTTGGGAAGTCGCAGGTTGGCTTCGTGCGGCCAACTTTGGTGACACCATACTGTGTTGCGCAGGCTCAGAATTGAAATTGAATAAACGCATCATGGTATGTGGCGGCTGCATAGCGCGTTGGTTGGCGGGCGGGTGCATACTCAAAAGGGCGCCCGGTCAGCGGTCCGGGCGCCCTTGGCGAAGATGCAAAGTCAGCCGAAGGGAGTCGGTCAGCCCCGCACCTCGCGCCATGAGTATTCCGGTTCATAGCCCAGCACGCGGCGGGCTTTTTCGATGCTCAACAGGGTCTGGGTGCCGCTGACCGTGCCGCGCACCGGCACGGTCGGAAACACCTCGGCCATCAGATCGGCGCTGGGGCGGGTCATCACGCTGTCGGCATTGGCGATAATGAAGTGATCCGCGCCAACAAGATCGACATGCAGAGCGCGGCGCACCGCCTGCGCACAATCGCGGGCGTCGATATAGCCCCACAGGTTCCATTCCCGGAAATGCGGCGTGTCTTGCCAACTGGCAAAGCGTACATAGTCGCGCGGTTCCATCACGTTCGACAGCCGCAGGCCGATAAAGCTGCTGCCGGGGTTCCAGCGCGCCATCTGCCGGGCCATTTCCTCGCCCAAATCCTTCGACAGCGAATAGCCGCTTTCGGGGCGCATCGGGTGATCTTCATCGACCGGTGCATAGTTGGGTGGGTTTTCCGGGCTGAACGGCAGGCCCAGCGTGGTTTCCGACGAGGCCCAGACGATGCGCCGCACCCCTGCCCGCAACGCCGCGTCAAACACGTTGTAGGTTGAGATGATGTTGGTGCGGAAGGTCACTTCCTCGGGCTGCAAATCGGGCGCGGGAATGGCGGCGAAATGCACCACCGCATCCGGGGTGCGGAATTTGCGGAACGGGTGATCCTTGCCACCGCTCCACTGCATAGCATCCATCACCTGCGCGAAATCGGTCAGATCGACCTTCAGCATCGGGCAAACCGGGTCGGAGGATGGCTGCATGTCGATGTTCAGCACATTATAGCCGCGCTCGACCAAATGGCGGCACACCGCCCGCCCGGCCTTGCCGCTGCCCCCGGTGACGATGATGTTCTTCATGATTCATATTCCCTGGCATGCCTGCTTGCAGTGAGGCTACCGCAAAGCGGCGGCGCCAGGCGAATACGAATCCTGAATGCAGCCATGCCCGCACGGCATTGGCGACTTGCGCGGCGCGGGCCTATCCAAAGGCAGAACCAGGTTGGCAAGGGGCTGTGATGCGACGCGGCATGTACGTTTATGCGTGGGATCTGTGGCAAGAAGGCACCGCTGCGGTGGCTGGACGGCTGCACGATGCCGGGCTGAACGCGGTATCGCTGGCAACCGCCTACCACGCTGGCAAGTTCCTGCGTCCGCATGCCCCCGGTGGCAAGCTGTGGTTTCCCGAGGATGGGACGGTGTATTTCCGCCCCTCTCCGACACGCTATGGCCGGTTGCAGCCGCAGGCGGCGGCGATGGTGGCCGAACATGACGCCCTGCCCGCGCTGGCCCGTGAGGCGGGCGATTTACATTTGACCGGCTGGACGGTGGGCTTGCATAACTCGCGGCTTGGGGCGCTGCACCCGGATCTGTGCTGCCAGACGCCGTTTGGTGATCCGCTGATCAACGCGTTGTGCCCGTCACAGCCCGAGGTGCGGCGCTATCTGACCGCGCTGTGTCTGGATACCGCAGCGCAGCCGGGTATCGGTGAAATCGCTGTCGAGGCGCCGGGGTTTCAGACTTATCGCCACGGCCACCACCATGAATTTGAGCTGATCGCGCTGCCAGAGCCGGTGGAAACCCTGCTGGGCACCTGCTTTTGCGCTGCCTGTTTGGCGCGCACCAGAGCGGCGGGTCTGGACGGTGACGCGCTCGCGCATCAGGCGCGGCGTGATCTGGAGGCGTTCTTTGCCGATGGCGCAGCGCCGGTGCTGAACCCGCAGACAGACCCTGACTGGAGGGCGTTGCAGGCTTGCCGTGCCGATACTGTCACCTCGCTGATTGCCGAGGTACGGGCAGAGCTTGATGGGGCGGTCGGCCTTGCTGTGATTCCATCGGTGCAGACGCCGAACAGTCTGTGTTGGCGTGAGGGAAGCGACCTTGCCGCGCTGGCAAAGGTGGCCGACCGGCTGGAGGTGCCTGCCTATCAGACCGGCGTTGCCGCGATTGCGCTGGATATGGATCAGGTTCGTGCCGCGGCCGGGAATGCCGCCACAATAGGCTTTATCCTGCGCCCAACCTGGCCGCATGTGACCGGCCCCGATGATCTTGCCGCCTGCGTGGCATCGGCCCGCGCGGCAGGGGCGGCGCAGCTTTCCTTCTACAATTACGGCCATATGCGGTTGCAGTCGCTTGACTGGATCGCCGCTGCCCTTTGACGCCACCCGGAGACTGATATGCCCAAACACAGCAGCACCATCGCCCTTGTGACCGGAGCCGCCCACGGCATCGGCCGCGCCATCGCCCTGCATCTGGCGCGCGAAGGCGCTGCCGTAGCGGTGATTGATCTGGACGCCGCAGGGGCCGCAGCAACGGCGGCCCTGTTGACCGCAGAAGGCCATCGAGCCTTTGCCACCAGCGCCGATATCACCGATATGGCCGGGCTTACCACCGCGATTGACTCCTGCGAGGCGGCCCTTGGCCCGATCACCCTGCTGGTCAACAATGCCGCTTTTACCGATGCGGGCAATCTGGGCGGCATCGGGCTGGGGTCTTGGCACCGCGAAGTCGATGTCAACCTGAACGGCAGTTATCATTGCCTGCGCGCGCTGTTGCCAAGGATGCAGGCGCGCCGGGCGGGGGTGGTGGTCAATATCGCCTCGGTCAACGGGCTGCGCTATTTCGGCAACCCGGCCTATAGCGCTGCCAAAGCCGGGCTGATCAACCTGACGCAATCGGTCGCGTCGGAATATGGCCGCCATGGCATCCGCTGTAATGCAGTGTTGCCGGGGTCGGTTCGGACAGAAAATGCCTCGTGGCAAATCCGCCAGCAAAAAGACCCGGCGGTTTTTGAAAAACTGGCGCGCTGGTATCCGTTGGGCCGGGTGGCTGAACCTGAAGACGTGGCCAAGGCGGTGTCGTTTCTGGCCTCGGATGAAGCAAGCTATATCACCGGCGTCGCGCTGCCCGTCGATGGCGGCTTGCTCGCGGGCATGAACGTGATGATCGACGAATTCATTCTGGAATCCTGACAGGTTGGCAAGGAAACACATATGTTGATCATCTCGGAATCGCTGGCACAGGATCTTGTCAGCATCGAAGACGCGATAGAGGCGGTCGCGGCGACGTTTATCGCCATGGCGCAGGGCCAGGCGCGGAATTACCCGGTGGTGCGCGAGGTGGTGGGCTACGCCGATGCGGTCTACGGCGTGAAGGCAGGGGGCGATATTTCGGCACCGTTTCTGGGACTGAAAGCCGGAGGCTATTGGCCGCATAACCTGCCGCGCGGGCTGACCAACCACCAATCCTCGACGCTGATGTTTGATCCCGAAACCGGGCGGGCTTCGGGGCTTGTCAGTGCGAATTATCTGACCGGGGTGCGGACGGGGGCGGCTTCGGCGCTGGCTGCGCGGGCGCTGTCGCGGCCGGATGCTTCGGTCCTGGGCATCATCGGCACTGGGGGGCAATCGGTGCATCAACTGCGCGCCACCGCCAAGGTGCGTGGGCTGACGCGGGTGCATGCCTGGGATCCGATGCCGGAAAACGTGGCGCGCTTTGCGGCGGCGGTAACGGCGCTGGGGCTGGAGTATGTGGCGGAAACCAGCCCGCAAGCGGTGGCCGAGGCGGCGGAAATCCTCATCACGGTGACGCCTTCGCAAAAGCCGATCCTGTTCAAGGGCTGGGTCCACCCCGGCACCCATATCAGCGCGATGGGGGCAGATACCAAGGGCAAGCAAGAGCTTGACCCAAGCCTGGTTGCCGCCGCGCGGCTGTTCGTGGACGAGGCGGCGCAGGCGATCAGCATCGGCGAATGCCAGCATGC
>JBIHZO010000019.1:0-17155 GCA_044231405.1 Cypionkella sp.
ACCGGCTGATCTACCCGGTGATGGTGATCGCCGGGGCTTTTGGGGGTTGGGTCTGGGCGATGATCCCGGCCATGCTGAAAACCCGATTCAACACCAACGAAATCTTGGTTTCGCTGATGCTGGTCTATGTGGCGCAGTCGATATTGGCGATGGCGGCGCTGGGATTTCTGCGCAATCCCGAAGGCTCTGGCTTCCCCGGCAGCCGAAATTTCAGCAGCTATCCTGCGGCGTCGAACCCTGAGCTTATTGCAGGCACGGGCATGCATTGGGGCGTGGTCACTGCATTTATTGCGGTGATATTTGGCTATATATTGCTGCAAAAACATATACTTGGCTTTCAGATCAAACTTTCGGGGCAGGCTCCGCGCGCCGCCCGTTTTCATGGCGTAAATCCGACCGCTTTGGTCGTGTTGTGCATGGGCCTCTCGGGGGCATTGGCAGGCTTGGCAGGGGTGTTCGAAGTCACAGGACCTGCGGGCCAGATCACCATCGACTTCAACACTGGTTATGGGTTCACCGCGATCATCGTGGCGTTCCTTGGCCGGTTGAACCCGGTTGGCATCCTTCTGGCGGGGCTGCTGATGGCGCTGACCTATATCGGTGGGGAGATGGCTGCGACCAACCTTGGCCTGCCCTCGGCGGCGATCCAAGCCTTTCAGGGAATGCTGCTTTTCTTCCTGTTGGCGGTCGATGTGTTGTCCAACTTCCGCATCCGCATGTTCATGAAAGGAGCCGCATAATGCTTGGCGCAATCAATCCGGCGGTTCTGATCGCGTCTTTGATGGTGGCCTCGGTGCCGATCATGCTGGCCGCCTTGGGCGAGTTGGTGGTCGAGAAATCCGGTGTGCTGAACCTTGGTGTCGAAGGCATGATGATCATGGGCGCAATCTGCGGCTTCATCACCGCCGTCAGCACCGGCAGCCCATTGATGGGCTTTTTGGGCGGGGCCGCAGGCGGCGCGGCGTTAAGCTTGATCTTTGCGATACTGACCCAAAACCTGCTGGCCAACCAAGTCGCAACGGGGCTTGCGTTGACCCTGTTCGGGCTGGGACTGTCTTCGCTGATGGGCCAAGGCTACAACGGCATCAAGCCGCCCCTGACAGAAGCGGTTCCCTTTGGGCCGCTTCGCGATATTCCAGGATTGGGACGAATTTTGTTCAGCCATGATTGGGTGGTTTATTTCTCGATCGGGATCGTCGCTGCCACCTGGTATGTGCTGAAATACACCCGGACCGGGCTGATCATCCGCGCGGTGGGCGAGAACCACGACGCCGCACACGCCTTGGGATACAAGGTCAACCGCATCCGCCTGGCCTGCATCTTGTTCGGTGGCGCGATGGCGGGGATGGGCGGGGCCTATATTTCCCTGATCCGGGTGCCGCAGTGGACCGATGGCATCACCGCGGGTGCGGGCTGGATTGCTTTGGCGATCGTCGTTTTTGCCAGCTGGAAACCGTGGCGGGTGTTGATCGGTGCTTATCTTTTCGGCGGCATCACAGTGTTGCAGCTGAATTTGCAGGCAGCGGGGTCGTCAATCCCGGTGGAATACTTGTCGATGTCGCCGTATCTGATAACCATCATCGTGCTGGTTATCATGTCTGCTGGCAAGGGCCGGACGTTGAACGCACCTGCGGCTTTGGGCCAGAACTTTCACGCCTCACGGTGACGCAGAGTCACTTGGAGGCCAATATCAACCGGGGCGGAAATCGCTCCATCCAACGGGAGACGACAATGAAACGCAGAACTCTACTGGCGACGGCCGTTCTGGGCCTTGGCCTTGCGGTCGGTGGCGCGGCCTCGGCGCAGGACAAACTGAAAGCCTGCTTCATCTATGTTGGGCCGATTGGTGATGGCGGCTGGACGTTCCAGCATGATCAGGGCCGTCTGGACGTTGAGGCCGCATTTGGCGACAAGGTGGAAACCGCCTATCAAGAGAACGTGCCTGAAGGCGCGGATGCCGAACGCGTGCTGACGCAAATGGCGCTGTCGGGCTGCAAGATCATCTTCACCACATCTTTCGGCTACATGGACCCGACCAACGCGGTCGCCGCCAAATTCCCGGATGTGAAGTTTGAACATGCCACCGGGTACAAGCGCGACACGCCGAACGTGTCCACCTACAACGCGCGCTTTTATGAAGGCCGCGCGGTGATGGGCACCATCGCAGGCCGCATGACCAAATCGAACAAAATCGGTTACATCGGGTCTTTCCCGATCCCCGAGGTTATCCAGGGCATCAACGCATCGTTCATTCACGCCAAAAAGGTGAACCCAGCTGTCACCATGTCGGTGGTCTGGGCCTACACCTGGTTCGACCCTGCGAAAGAGGCTGATGCGGCCAAGGCGCTGATCGAACAGGGCGTGGATGTGATCTTGCAGCACACCGACTCCACCGCCCCTCTGGCCGAGGCCGCCAAGACCCCGGGCGTGATCGGTTTTGGTCAGGCATCTGATATGACAGAGTACAAGCCCAGCCCGCGCGTGTCGGCGATCATCGACAATTGGGGCCCCTACTACATCGAGCGGGTTGGCGCTCTCTTGGACGGCACCTATGCGCAAAAAGACACCTGGGCCGGCATCGGCGGTGGGGAAGTCAAGATTGGCGACATCACCGAGGCGGTTCCTGCCGAAGTGAAGGCCGAAGCCGAAGCGTTGGCAGCCTCCATTGGTGACGGGTCTTATCATCCCTTCACCGGGCCGCTGAACAAGCAAGACGGCTCTGTCTGGCTGGCAGAGGGCGAAAAGGCCGATGATGGCACTTTGGCCGGGTTGAACTTCTACGTCGAAGGCATCGTGGGCGATATCCCGAAGTAAGCTGCGATCACGTGTCAGTTAAAGGCCCGCTTCGGCGGGTCTTTTTCATTGCGGGTAGGACAAAGTGTCACAGGCACATTTCGCGTTATCACATTCGGGTCTTTGCATGTAATATGATCCAAAGAGTACGTCGGGAGGACGGGTTATGGCGCATATCGTGGTACTGGGTGCTGGTTTGGGCGGGTCGATCATGGCCTATGAACTGAGCGACCAACTGCGGCCCGAAGATACGATTACGGTCATCACCAAGGACCCGACCTATCACTTTGTCCCGTCCAACCCATGGGTGGCGGTCGGCTGGCGAAAGCGCGACGACATCACCATCGATCTGGCCCCGACCATGGCCAAAAAGGGCATCGGCTTTAAGACCATCGCCGCCGAAAAGGTGCATCCGGCAGAAAACCGGGTCGAACTGGTCGATGGGACTTCGGTGTCCTATGATTATCTGGTGATCGCCACCGGACCCGAACTGGCCTTTGATGAGATTGAAGGGCTGGGCCCCCACGGCGGCCACACCCAATCGGTTTGCCACGTCGATCATGCGCTGGCGGCCAAGGAAGTGTTTGAAAAGCTACTGGCCAACCCCGGCCCGGTGGTGATTGGCGCAGTCCAAGGCGCAAGCTGTTATGGCCCGGCCTATGAATTCCTGTTCATTGTCGAAACCGCCCTGCGCCGCGCCAAAATTCGCGACAAGGTTCCGATGACCTTTGTGACCTCGGAACCCTATGTCGGGCATCTGGGTCTTGACGGGGTGGGAGACACCAAGGGCCTGCTGGAATCCGAGATGCGCGGCAAGCACATCAAATGGCTGACCTCAACCAAGGTGAAGAAGGTCGAGGCCGGCAAGATGACCGTCGAGGAAATCAACGATGACGGCTCGTCCAAGGGCGAAAAGGAACTGCCATTTGCCTTCTCAATGATGCTGCCGGCGTTCCGAGGCATCAAGGCGGTGCGCGATATTGAAGGCCTGTCAAACCCGCGCGGGTTTACAATTGTTGATCAGCATCAACAAAACCCCAAGTTCAAGAACATCTTCGCCGTCGGCGTTTGCGTCGCCATCCCGCCGATGGGGCCAACGCCTGTCCCCTGCGGCGTGCCAAAAACCGGCTTCATGATCGAGTCGATGGTGACGGCCACCGCCCACAACATCGGCAATCTGCTGCGCGGCAAAGAACCCGATCAGGTTGGCACCTGGAACGCCGTTTGTCTGGCCGATTTTGGTGACTCTGGCATCGCCTTTGTGGCGCAACCCCAGATTCCACCGCGCAATGTGAACTGGTCGTCCTCGGGCAAATGGGTGCATCTGGCCAAAATCGGCTTTGAGAAATACTTCATCCGCAAGATCAAGAAGGGCACCTCTGAGCCATTCTACGAAAAGCTGGCGATGCAGGCCTTGGGCATTGAAAAATTGAAGGCGGTCAAGAAAGGCTGAGGGTTGCACCCCCCCGCGTTCCATGAATATTTGATCATATGGAAGGGGCGCGGGCCAATCCGCGCCCCTTTGATTTGGAGGCGGACATGCAGGCGGATTTCCTGATCATTGGCGGCGGCATCGCCGGGGTTTCTGCGGCTGCGCGGCTGTCACATCTGGGATCGGTGATCCTGTTGGAGGCAGAGACGCATCTGGCGCATCATGCCTCTGGTCGCTCTGCCGCGCTGTACGAGCCGCGCTACGGGCTGGCCCCTGTGGTTGAGCTGTCGTTGGCCTCTGGCGACTATTTCCGCAGCATCGCCAATATGTTGACTCCGCGCGGCATGATGATCCTGGCGAAGTCCGGTCAGGATGCCGACTTTGCCCATGACATCGAAACCATGGAACTGCCCGAGGTTTCCCTGGATCAGGCCCGCGCGATGGTGCCAATCATCAACCCCGAAATCGTGACCCGCGCTGCCCTTGCCCAACATGCCTGGGATATTGACACCGACCTGCTGCTGCAAGGTTTTGCGCGCGAAGCGCGCGGGAATGGTGGCCAGATCATCACCGGCGCGCGGGTGTCTGCCATCCTGAAAACCGCAAATGGCTGGACCGCCACCACGTCGCAGGGCGATTTCAGTGGTGCGACCCTGATCAACGCGGCTGGCGCTTGGGTCGATCAGATTGCGGCGCTGGCAGGCATCAAACCTTTGGGTTTCCAGCCCAATCGCCGATCTATGGCACGCATACCTGCCCCCGGCGGCCATGACGTCTCCGGCTGGCCGATGATCTTTGGCTGCGGCGAAACATGGTATGCCAAGCCGGATGCGGGTGCTCTGATCGTGTCGCCAGCAGAAGAACACCCGATGGATGCGCACGACGCCTGGGCCGATGATATGGTGCTGGCCGAGGGGCTGGCGCGCTATGAGGAAATGGTGACAGAGCCCGTGACCCGGTTGATTTCCAACTGGGCGGGTTTGCGCACTTTCAGCCCAGACCGTGTGCTGGTGATTGGCCGCGATGCGGCCGAGCCGTCATTTTTCTGGCTCGCAGGGCAAGGCGGTTACGGCTTTCAATCCGCCCCCGCTGCAAGCCAGTTGGCCGCCGACCTGATCGCAGGGAGTGGCTCTGAATTGTCCGGGCCTCTGATCGCCGCTCTGTCACCCGCCCGGTTTGGCTAAGCCTGTCGGTTGCGCCAATCTGCGCCGACGTTACATTCTAATATTTGAATGTAACTGATCCAGATCAAGGTCTGGCCCTGCGTGGCATGACACTCCTGTCGCAGAACAGGAGACCGCAATGAGCTACAAAGCCGACACTGCCGAAATGCGTGCTGAATTGCGCGTGCTGAACAAACTGATCCCCGAAACCGCCGCAGGCTTTGCGCAATTGTCCAAGGCCGCCAAAGAAGAGGGTACGCTGTCGGTCAAGGAACGCGAATATGTGGCCTTGGCCATCGCGATCACCCAGCGCTGCGAGCCTTGCATCAACTTCCACATCGAGGCGCTGATGAAGGCCGGGGCCTCGCGTGAAGACGTGTCGTCGGTGCTGGCGATGAGCATCCAGATGGGTGGCGGCCCGGCCCTGATGTACGCGGGCCATGCGCTGGCGGCTTGGGATGAAATGTCTGCCCCGACCGCATAATTTTGCGACGGAACCGCGCTGGCGCAACGTTTTACATATATGCTGATAGATGAATGTAAGGAAACCAAATGACCAAACTGACCCTTCTGACCGCCGCCTTGCTGCTGTCCACCGGTGCCGCAATGGCGCAAGATATCACCCCCGGCGGGCATTTCGTTGCGAATTGGGACTTGAACGGCGACGGGACTGTGACGTTGCAAGAAGCCACTGAAAAGCGCGGCGATGTCTTCAACGCATTTGACGGCGATGAGGACGGCAAGCTTTCTTCAGCCGAATACGACATGTTCGACGAAGCCCGTGCCAATGATCAGGCCGAAATGATGGCCGCAATGGGCAAGGGCAAGGGAAATGGAAAGGGATACGGCAACGGCATGGGCGAAGAGGGCGGCATGATGCGCGCTTTCAACGATACCGATGGCGATGGATTTGTGTCGCGCGACGAATTCATGGCCAAGACGCCGGCGTGGATCGCGATGATGGATCGCAATGCCGATGGTACGGTGACCGCCGATGATTTCGGCCCCGGCAACTGAACGACGGCCCCGCGCGACTTGGAAAGCCCTGACCGGGGCTTTCCGCCCATCCTAGGTTTTGGTGCCAAGCCTAGAATGACAAACGGGGGTCAATGGCGCACAGTGCCTGAATGTGGCGCATTGGATTGATCGGTTTGGCGTTGGTTCTTGCAGGATGTGGCGGGCGCGGCCCGTCGCCTGAAGCAGGGCAACAAACGCCTGTTATCGCATCAGATTTCGGCGATGCGGACCCCCACCCATGGGCAGATCCATCCACCACCACTCACCCCGTCCGTGGCATCGACGTGTCGCGCTTTCAAACCCCGGTCGATTGGGAAACGGCGCGTGCGGCGGGTGTCAACTTTGCTTTCATAAAGGCCACCGAAGGCGGTGACGGCCTTGACCCGATGTTTGCGACCCATTGGCAAGCGGCGGGTCGGGCGGGTGTGCGGCGCGGCGCGTATCTGTTTTACTACCATTGCCGCGCCCCCGAAGATCAGGCCCGCTGGTTCTTTCGCCACGTGCCCCGCACCCCCGGCGACCTGCCCCCGGTGCTGGATATGGAGTGGACGCCGACCTCGCCCACCTGCACCCTCCGTCGCGATCCGGCCGTGATCCGCGCCGATGCCCGCCGTCTTGTCGCGCTGCTGACCGATCATTACGGCACCGCCCCGATCCTCTACACCACAGTTGATTTCTACGAAGACAATGCGATGGGACAGTTGGGCGGCGTCGAGTTTTGGCTGCGCTCGGTCGCAGCGCATCCGTCTGATCGTTATCCGGGGGAACAGTGGCGGTTCTGGCAATACAGCGCCACCGGGCTGGTCCCGGGGGTCAGGGGCCGGGTTGATCTGAACGCCTTTTCCGGATCGCGCAGCGCTTGGGCCGATTGGCTGCTGCGCCGCGCGCAATGAAAAGGCCGCCCCGGCAGGGGGCGGCCCAAGTTTTTGACGAAACCGTTATCCGTCGATGCGAATGCGCGCGTTTGATGGGTCAAACGGGCTGTCTTCGACCACGATGCAATCCCACAACTCGCGATTCATCCGCACCTTCAACTTGGTGCCCACCGCCGCCAGATCGGGCCGCACATAGGCCATGCCGATCTGCTTGCCGAAGGCCACCGAATAGCCGCCCGAGGTCAGTCGGCCCACTTTGACTCCGTCCAGCAACAGCGCTTCTTTGCCCCACGGATCGGTGTCCGACGGTCCGTCGATCAGCAAGGTGCAGCATTTGGACCGGATGCCCACATCCAGCATCGCCTGCTTGCCTTGGAAATCCTTGGACAAATCGACAAAGCGATCCAGAGCGGCCTCCAGTGGCGTCGCATCGCGGCCCAGTTCATTGCCGAACGCGCGGTAGGATTTTTCCTGCCGCAGCCAGTTTTGCGCCCGCGCACCCACCAGCTTCAGCCCATGTTTTTCGCCCGCTTTCAAAAGCAGGTCCCAAAGATAGCGCTGCATCTCGATCGGATGGTGCAGTTCCCAGCCCAACTCGCCGGTATAGGCCACGCGGATCGCGTTCACCGGGCACATGCCCAGTTCGATCTTGCGCGCCGAGAGCCATGGGAAACGCTTGTTGGAAAGCGCGGTTTCGGGGAATTCATCCTTGATGATTTCAGCCAGAATCTTGCGGCTGTTTGGCCCCGCAATCGCAAACACCCCCCACTGGGTCGTGACATCGTGGATTTCGATATAGCCAAACTCGGGGGCCTTGTCCTCGGCGCATTTGCGCAGGTAATCGGCGTCATAGGCGGTCCAGGCCCCGGCAGAGACAAGATAGTAATCGTCCAGCCCATTGCGCACGATGGTGTATTCGGTGCGTGTGGTGCCCGCTGGCGTCAGCGCATAGGTCAGGTTGATGCGGCCCACTTTTGGCAGGGCATTGCAGGTGAACCAATCGAGGAACGCTGTCGCCCCCGGTCCTTTGACCACATGTTTTGTAAAGGCCGTGGCGTCGATCAGACCGGCGGTTTCGCGAATGGCCTTTGCCTCGTCCACCGCGTATTGCCACCAGCCGCCACGGCGGAAACTGCGCGAGTTGTGGTCAAAATCTTCGGGTGCATTCAGGGGGCCGTAATAAATCGGCCGCTCCCATCCATTCACTTGCCCGAACTGCGCGCCCAGTGCCTTTTGGCGGTCATAGACCGGAGCGGTGCGCAACGGACGGGCGGCCTCGCGTTCTTCATCCGGGTGGTGCAGGACGAAGACGTGGTCGTAGCATTCCTCATTCTTGCGGGCGGCGTATTCGGTGGTCATCCACGAGCCGTACCGACGCGGGTCAAGCGACGCCATGTCAATCTCGGCCTCGCCGTTCACCATCATCTGAGCGAGGTAGTAGCCCGTACCGCCCGCAGCCGTGATGCCAAAGCTGAAGCCTTCCGCCAGCCACATATTGCGCAGACCGGGAACCGGCCCGACCAGCGGGTTGCCATCTGGTGTGTAGCAGATCGGGCCGTTGAAATCATCTTTCAGACCGACGGTTTCCGACGAGGGCAGACGGTGGATGAAGGACATGTATTCCGCCTCGATCCGTTCCAGATTTAGCGGAAACAGATCGGCACGGAAGCTGTCGGGCACCGAATACTCAAACCGCGCCGGGGCACCCTTTTCATAGGGGCCAAGGATCCAGCCACCACGCTCTTCGCGCACGTACCATTTGGCATCGGCATCGCGCAGAACCGGGTGTTCGGGGTTGGTCTTGCGGTATTCCTGCAGCATCGGGTCGGGTTCGGTCACGATGAACTGGTGTTCGACCGGGATCGCCGGGATTTTCACGCCCAGCAGCCGCGCGGTGCGTTGGGCGTGGTTGCCCGTCGCCGTCACCACATGTTCGGCGCGGATTTCGAATTTCTCGTCCGAGGCCACAAGGTTGCCGCCCTTGTCCACCATCCGGGTGCAAGACACGATCCATTCAGACCCGGTCCATTTGTAGCCATCAACCTGCACCTTGCGCTCGATGGTCGCACCGTGTTGCCGCGCACCTTTGGCCATGGCTTGGGTGACGTCAGCCGGATTGATGTAGCCATCCTGAGGGTGATACAGCGCGCCGATCAGATCATCCGTGCGCAGCAGTGGCCAGCGGTCTTTCATGTCCTTGGGCGTCAGGAATTCGTGATAGACCCCGGCGGTTTCGGCGACGGACGAGTAAAGCATATACTCGTCCATCCGCGCCTGATGCTGCGCCATGCGCAGGTTGCCCACCACGGCAAAGCCCGCGTTCAGACCGGTTTCCGCCTCCAGCGATTTGTAGAAATCGACCGAGTATTTGTGAATATGCGTCGTGGCATAGCCCATGTTGAACAAAGGCAGCAGCCCTGCCGCGTGCCAGGTGGACCCGCTTGTCAGCTCATCGCGCTCGACCAGCATCGTGTCCCAGCCCGCCTTGGCCAAGTGATAGGCGATCCCGTTTCCGACAGCACCGCCACCGACGACAAGGGCTTTGACATGGGTTTTCATTGGACGACTCCGAGGGCTGTTTTGACCCATATGTGCCTGATCTGATCAGGACCGGGCAAGGCCTGCCGACACATGGCGGACGAAAACGACATGATCGCCGAAAAGCGGCATGGTTTTCGTCCGTGGCGGGGCCTAGCTGTCCGCCACCTCTGCCAACAACTGCGCATTGCCACCCGAGGCGGTCGTGTCGATGCACACATGCCTTTCCAGCAGCGCGTGAGCTGCGTCCGGCATGTCGCCGATCAGTGGCAGGATTGGCCCAGGCCGATCGGCCAATGCCTTGGCCCGCACCCGCGCGCCAGCCTCATCCCCCCACCACAGCACGCCCGAAAACCCATCCAGTCGGGTCAGGGCCAGCGGGGCCAAACCGGGCACCTCGACGGCATGGCCGCCCAACGCGCGGATGGCCTCGGCCTGCGCCAATGCGGTTGCGGCAGATGGGCCAAGGCACAGGACCGGCGCGCGCGGCACGGCGGTCAGGCGATTGGACTCGCCAGTCGGGCCGGGCAAGACGCGGGCATGGGCCGTATGCGCCGTCTTGCGGTCCAGCCGCAACTGCGCTGCCACATCGGCTTCGGTGGTTTCGCGGTCCTCCATGCCAGCGGCAGGGGCCGAAGCCTGCGTATAGCGCAGCAGATACTCTGGCCCGCCCGCCTTGGGCCCAGTGCCGGAAAGCCCTTCGCCACCAAAGGGTTGGCTGCCGACCACCGCGCCAATCTGGTTGCGATTGACGTAAGTGTTGCCGACATGCAGCGCCTCGATCACCGCTTGAACGCGGTCATCAATGCGGGTGTGCAGCCCGAAGGTCAGGCCGTAGCCGGTGGCATTGACCGCCTTCACCACCTCCATCACCTCGCCCGCCTTGAAGGTGGCGATGTGCAGGACGGGACCAAAAATCTCGCGCGGCATGGCGGCGATACCCGACACCTTGATTACCGTGGGGGCTATGAAGGTGCCTGTCTCGGGGGCCGTCATTTCTTTCAGAACCCGCCCCTCGGCCCTTGCGGCGGCGATGTAATCGCGGATGCCGGATTGCGCCTGAGCGTCGATCACCGGACCGACATCGGTGAACAAATCCAACGGATCGCCCAGCGCCAGTTCGTCCATCGCGCCGAACAGCATCTCTTGTACGGTAGCGGCCACGTCTTCCTGCACATACAAACAGCGCAGCGCCGAACAGCGTTGGCCTGCCGACTGGAACGAAGATGCCAGAATATCGCGCACCGCTTGTTCCGGCAGTGCGGTTGAATCGACCAGCATCGCATTGAGACCGCCGGTTTCGGCGATCAGGGGTGCTGTCGGGTCCAGATGCTCGGCCATGGTGCGGCGGATCAGCAGAGCGGTTTCGGTGGACCCGGTGAAAGCAACGCCCTTGACGCGCTTGTCCCGCGTGATGGCCGCGCCGACCTGCCCATCACCGGGCAAGAGTTGCAGCGCCGATGCCGGAACTCCGGCTTTCAGCAACAGCTCCACTGCCAAGGCGGCGATCAACGGAGTCTGCTCGGCGGGCTTGGCCAGCACGGCATTGCCTGCGGCCAAAGCCGCCCCGATCTGGCCCGAGAAGATCGCCAGCGGAAAGTTCCACGGGCTTATGCAAGCAAATACCCCACGCGCCGGGGCAATCAAGGCCGCGGCACCATCGGCATAATAGCGCAGAAAATCTACGGCCTCGCGCAGTTCGGCCACGGCATCGGCCAGAGATTTCCCTGCCTCGCGCGCCAGAAGCGCAAAGATTGCGCCGTACTCGGCCTCGTAAAGATCAGCCGCGCGGCGCAACACCTGCGCCCTCACATCCGCAGTGGCAGACCACGGTTCGGCCAACCGCAGCGCGGTGTCGACATCTGCGACCGAGGCCGTCAGCACATGCCCCACAAGTGTCCCCGTCGCAGGGTTTGTCACCTGCAACCGTGGCCCGCCCGCCATGCGACCGGCCAGCATTGGTGCTGCCTCACACTGGCGCGACTCATGCGGCGCGCGGGCCTGTGAAATGGCCTCCAGATCGGCCGCATCGGTCAGATCCCATCCTTGCGAATTCCTGCGCGGGCCAAACAGCGCCGCACCTGTTGCAATCGCCGGGCTGACCATCGACGCCATGCCTTCCATCGCCGTGATTGGGCAGGCGGCGACCCGCTGGGGGCTGACCTCGGCATTCACAATCTGATTCACGAAACTGGAGTTCGCACCGTTCTCCAGCAGCCGCCGCACCAGATAGGCCAGCAGGTCGCGGTGTGCGCCGACGGGGGCATAAATGCGGCAACGGGTGCCGTGATCGGTCAGGACGATGTCGTGCAGCCGTTCGCCCATGCCGTGCAGGCGCTGGAATTCGAACGCCTTTTTGTCATTGGCCATATCCATGATGGCGGCGACAGTATGGGCGTTGTGGGTGGCGAACTGCGGATAGATCCGGTCAGTCATGCCCAGCAATTTGCGGGCGTTGGCGATGTAGGACACATCGGTAGACTGTTTGCGGGTGAAGACCGGAAAAGATGCAAGCCCCAGAACCTGCGCCCGCTTCACCTCGGCGTCCCAATAGGCGCCCTTGACCAGCCGCACCATGATCTTGCGATCCAACTTCACCGACAGCGCATAAAGCCAGTCGATCACCGCCCCCGCGCGTCGCCCGTAAGCCTGCACCACCACGCCAAAGCCGTCCCAACCGCGCAGGGCGGGATCGGACAGCACAGCCTCAATCACCTCCAGCGACAGCGCCAGACGGTCGGCCTCTTCGGCGTCGATGTTGAAGCCAAGGCCCGCAGCCTTGGCCAAGCCAGCCAAAGCCCGCACGCGCGGCACCAGTTCTTCCATCACGCGGGACCGTTTCGCCACCTCGTACCGCGGATGCAGCGCCGACAGTTTCACCGAAATGCCGGGGTTGCTGCGGATGTCACCGGTGGTCGCTGCGCGGGCAATCGAGGTGATCGCTGCGGAGTAAGACAGGTGATAGCGTCGCGCGTCGGCCTCTGTCCGCGCCGCCTCGCCCAGCATGTCATAGCTGTAGGTATAGCCCAGCCCTTCCAGTTCACGAGCGCGTTTCATTGCCAGATCAATGGTTTCGCCCAGCACAAAGTTGCGGCCCATTTCCTTCATCGCGCGGGTGACGGCGGTGCGGATCACCGGCTCGCCCAGACGTTTGACCGCGGCCTTCAGATGCCCCACCACGCCGGGTTCGCGTTCGTCCAGCACCTTGCCGGTCAGCATCAGCGCCCAGGTGGAGGCGTTGACCAAAGACGAGGCCGATTTCCCCAAATGCCGGCCCCAATCCGAAGGTGCGATCTTGTCCTCGATCAGGGCGTCCATGGTTTCGGCGTCCGGCACCCGCAACAAAGCCTCGGCCAGACACATCAGCGCGATACCCTCATCGGTCGAAAGCCCGTATTCGGCCAGAAACACCTCCATCAACCCCGGCTTCACCGATGCCCGGATCCGCTTCACCAGATCGGCACCTGCGCCAGCGATGCGCGTGCGCGCTTCACCGTCCAGCCCGGCTTGTGCGATCAGATCGGCCACCAGAGCCGCCTCGTCGCGCAACGACATCCGGTCGATCACGTTCCAGCTTTCGGTCATCGAGGTCATCGAGGTTCTCCTATGGGGTTGACCCATGATAGCGGGGATTTGACAGGCTGTTGTCCTGAAGTTATGGCAATCGACAGCCAATCCGCTTGCAAATCTGGGGAAACGCCATGTCATCCGACCGCAGCAACCTTGACCGCTTTGATCAGGCCATTTTGCGGGTGCTGGCGGTCGAAGGGCGCATCACCGCCACCGAACTCGCCCGCCGGATCGGGTTGTCAAAGTCGCCCACGCAGGCCCGGATGAAACGGCTGGAGGATGCCGGTGTGATCACCGGCTACCGCGCCAATCTGGACCCGATCCGCATGGGTCTGGCACATGTGGCCTTTGTTGAAGTGCGGCTGTCCGACACGCGTGAGGCCGCGCTGCAGGCGTTCAACAAGGCGGCGCTGGCGGTGCCAGAGGTGGAACAATGCCACATGATCGCCAGTCGGTTCGACTACCTTCTGAAGGTGCGCACTGCCGATATTCAAGACTATCGCCGCGTTCTGGCCGAACGGATTTCAGCCCTGCCGCATGTGGCATCGACCTCGACCTATGTGGCGATGGAGGCGGTGAAGGAAGTATTCTGAACCGAATGTCTATGCCCGACATGCAGCTTTGTATTGACTTCGTTGCAAATGAAACGAATATACCGCCAGATCACCGCCGCAGGAGCCCCCATGTCCAGACCCATGACCCGCGCCCCGTCCCTGCCCGGCCCGCATGAAGGCTACATGCCCGGCTTCGGCAATGACTTTGAAACCGAGGCACTGCCGGGGGCTTTGCCGCAGGGGATGAACTCTCCGCAAAAATGCAATTATGGGCTGTATGGTGAACAGTTGACCGGCACCGCCTTTACCGCGCCGAGCCATCAGAATGAACGGACCTGGTGCTATCGCATCCGCCCATCGGTCAAGCACACCCACCGATTTGCCAAGATCGACCTGCCCTACTGGAAATCCGCACCCCACATTGACCCCGATGTGATCAGCCTTGGCCAATACCGATGGGACCCGGTGCCGCATGCGGGCGAGGCTCTGACTTGGCTGACCGGCATGCGCACCATGACCACGGCGGGCGATGTGAACACGCAGGTTGGTATGGCCAGCCACATCTATCTGGTCACGGACTCGATGGTCGATGAGTATTTCTTCAGCGCCGACAGCGAGTTGCTGATCGTGCCACAGGAAGGCCGCCTGCGCTTCTACACCGAACTGGGCATCATTGATCTGGAGCCGCAGGAAATTGCCGTAATCCCGCGCGGTCTGGTCTACCGGGTGGAAGTGGTGCAAGGCCCGGCGCGCGGCTTTGTCTGCGAGAATTACGGCCAGAAGTTCGTGTTGCCCGGGCGCGGCCCGATTGGGGCCAACTGCATGGCCAACCGCCGAGATTTCAAAACCCCCGTTGCGGCGTTTGAGGACCGCGAAGTGCCGTCCAAGGTCACGGTCAAATGGTGCGGCCAGTTTCACGAAACTCGCATCGGCCAAAGCCCGCTCGACGTGGTGGCCTGGCATGGCAATTACGCACCTGTGAAATACGACCTGCGCACCTACTGCCCAGTCGGGGCGATCTTGTTCGATCACCCCGATCCTTCGATTTTCACTGTTCTGACCGCCCCATCGGGGGTGGAAGGCACCGCAAATATTGATTTTGTGCTCTTCCGCGAACGCTGGATGGTGGCGGAAAACACCTTCCGGCCGCCGTGGTATCACAAGAACATCATGTCCGAGATGATGGGCAACATTTACGGCATTTATGACGCCAAGCCCAGGGGCTTTGTCCCCGGCGGCACCAGCCTGCACAACATGATGCTGCCGCATGGGCCGGACAAGACCGCTTTTGACAGGGCGTCCAACGTGGATCTGGGGCCGGAAAAGCTGGACAACACCATGTCCTTCATGTTCGAGACCCGGTTTCCACAGCACCTGACCCGCTTTGCCGCGAAAGAGGCACCTTTGCAGGACGATTATATCGACTGCTGGGAAACGATGGAAAAGAAATTCGACGGCACCCCCGGCGTCAAGTGACACCCTACCCTCGGAAAGACATCTCATGCCTCTGATCCACAGCTGGGTCGCCAGTGCCAACCATCGCGACACCGATTTCCCGCTGAACAACCTGCCTTGCGGCGTGTTCTCGGCAGATGACGACCCGCGCTGCGGCGTGGCAATCGGCGATCAGGTGCTGGATGTGGCGGCATTGGAGGCGGCGGGCCTGCTGGTGCTGGACGGCGGGCCGCTGCTGGACGTGCCGTTCTGGAATGAGGTGATGACGGCAGGCCCCGCGGTCTGGGCCGACTTGCGGGCGCAATTGACGACGCTGTTGACCGAAGGCGCGCCGCAGCGCGACGTTTTGCAGCACTATTTGCGGCCCATGGAGGCCGTGGACCTGCACCTGCCATTTCTGGTGTCAGAGTTCACCGATTTCTACGCCAGCCGTCACCACGCCACCAATGTCGGCACCATGTTTCGCGGTGCCGAAAACGCCCTGCCGCCGAACTGGTTGCACGTCCCCATCGGCTATAACGGGCGTGCGTCTTCGGTGGTCGTTTCAGGCACCGATGTGCGCCGCCCCTGGGGTCAGCTGAAGGGACCAAACGACAGCGCCCCCCGCTTTGCCCCCTCGGCCCAATTTGATATCGAGCTGGAATTGGGCGCTGTGGTGGGTGTCGCCAGTGACCGCCCCGTGACCGTGGCGCAGGCCGAGGCGATGATCTTCGGCTATGTGCTGCTGAATGACTGGTCGGCGCGCGACATTCAGGTCTGGGAGTACCAGCCGCTTGGCCCGTTTCAGTCCAAAGCCACCGCCACCAGCATCAGCCCGTGGATTGTGACGCGGGCGGCTTTGCAGCCGTTCCGTACCGCGACACCCGCCCGCGAGGTGCCCCTGCTGCCGCATCTGCAGGAACCGGGTCCCATGCTCTATGACATCGCGCTTGAGGTTGGATTGACGCCGGAAAACGGTGCAGAAACCGTGATTTGCCGGACCAATTACGCAGAAATGTACTACTCCGCCCCTCAGCAACTGGCCCATCACACCACCTGCGGCTGCCCGATGACCGTGGGCGATCTGCTGGGGTCGGGCACGATTTCCGGGCCAGGCAAAGACAGCCGTGGCAGCCTGCTGGAACTGTCCTGGGGCGGCAAGGATGCTTTCGAGATCACCGGCGGCACCCGCAGCTTTATCGAAGACAATGATACACTTACCCTGCGCGGACATGCGCAAGGCGACGGCTATCGCATCGGGTTTGGCACCTGCACTGGCAAAGTGCTGGCCGCCTATGAAACCCCCTATTCAGAATAAAGGGACCACCATGGCCAAGGCTTTTGCGTCACAAGGCGATATGGCAGACAAGAAAATCACCTTCGCCGAAATCGGTGCCGGTTTGTACGCCTTTACCGCCGAAGGCGATCCAAATTCTGGCGTCATCATCGGTGATGAAAGCGTCATGATCGTCGAGGCGCAAGCCACCCCACGTCTTGCGCAAAAGGTCATCGACTGTGTGCGATCCGTCACCGACAAGCCGATTTCACATGTCGTGCTGACCCATTATCACGCTGTCCGTGTGCTGGGTGCCTCGGCCTTCGGTGCGGGACAAGTGATCATGTCCGAAGCCGCCCGCAATATGGTGGCCGAGCGTGGGCAAGAAGATTGGGACAGCGAGTTCCAACGTTTTCCCCGCCTGTTTCAAGGCCACGAGTCGATCCCCGGCCTGACCTGGCCCACCACAACCTTCAACGGCAAAATGTCGGTCTTCCTGGGCA
>JBIHZO010000210.1:0-6173 GCA_044231405.1 Cypionkella sp.
CGGGTGCCCAGCAGCCGCTCCAGCGGGCCATAGGCGAAGTTGCCCGCCACCATGGCAAGACCCATGATCAGGGTCACTTGGCCAATCCGGGCGGCATCCGCGCCGAAAACATCGGCGAAATAGGGACCGGCCCAGAGCCCCCGCAACCCGGCAGGCGGCGCATAACAGGCGGCCATCAGGATCAGGATCGGCCAGAGTGCCGGCGTTTTCAGCAGGCCCAGCAGGGACCCGCCGGCGGTACTGGTTACGCGCTCAGGATCCCGGACCAGTGTCAGGATCGCGGCCGCCACGGCCAAGGTGACGGCCGCCAGCACCCAAAGCGCACCACGCCAGCCGATCAACTCGACCGCCATCGACAAAGGCAAAGATGCCGCGATGTTGCCCAGCGACCCGATGCCGATGGTGATGCCCGCCAAAGTGCCGAACACCGCAGGCGAGTAGGTGCGCGCGAAGATGAAGTAGGACGCCATCAGCACCGACGAACAGCCGATCCCGATCAGCACCATGGCCAGACTGATCGCGCCCGGCCCGGTTGCCGTGGCAAACACGGCCGCGCCCAGTGCCGCCACCGCCAGCAGCGCCGCCGTGGTGACGCGCGGCCCGATCTTGTCCAGCGCCCAGCCGACGGGCAGTTGCATCACCGCGAAGGCGAGAAACCACAGGCCCGACGCGGTGGCGAGGCTTTCGGCGCTGGCCCCGATTTCAGTGGTCAGAACCGGGGTCAGAACCGCCAGAAAGGCGCGATAAAACTGGCTGAGAACATAGGCCAGAACAAGGCTGGCGAGACCGATGCGCATTGCGGAGGGATCCTTCAGGCGGGTTGCGCCACAAGCGGCTTTTCCCGGATGGGCAGATGGACAAGGGCCGAAAACGCGCCGACACCGACGCCGATCCACCAGACCAAAGTGTAATTCCCGGTGATGTCATACATCATGCCACCCAACCAGACGCCAAGGAAGCTGCCGATCTGGTGGCTGAGGAACACAAAGCCGTACAGCGTGCCCATATACCGCAGCCCGTAGATATGCGCGACAAGACCCGAGGTCAGCGGCACGGTGGCCAGCCACAACACCCCCATGACAAGGCTGAACAACAGCACGGATGCGGGCGTCATCGGCGTCAGGATGAAGGCCGCCGACACCACGGTTCGGGCAAGGTAAACACCGGCCAGCAGGTACTTTTTGGTATAACGCTTGCCCAGCCAGCCCGCCAGAATACTGCCGCCGATGTTGGCCAGCCCGATCACCGAAATCGCAATCGCCCCCAGCGCCGAGGTGGTGGTGATGCCAAGCCCCGCCAGCATGCTGGAGGGGTCGATGGTGGAACAAACCTCGGTGATGAAGGCAGGGAAATGGGCGGTGAGGAATCCCAACTGGTAGCCGCAAGAGAAAAAGCCAAGGAAAATCATGATGTAGGACGGATCCTTGAAGGCGCGGGTCAGGACGGTGCCCAGCGATTCCTCCAGCTCGGCCCGGGTGGCGACGGTGGGGCTGCGCAGAAAAGGCAGCGCGAACAGGGTGGCCAGAATGACGGCGGCGAAGATCACGAACACGGTCTGCCACGGGAAATAGTGCAGCAGCGCCTGGGCTGTGGGCGCGCCAAATACCTGCCCGGCAGACCCGGCAGCGGTGGCGATGCCCAGTGCAACAGAGCGGTTTTCGGGGCTGGAGGCGCGGCCGACGATGGCCAGAATGACGCCAAAGCCGGTGCCAGCGATGCCGAAACCGACGAGGATCTCCAGCAATTGGTGCTGCCCCGGCGTCACCGCATAGCTGGAAAGCACCAGCCCCGCTGCATAAAGGATCGCCCCGGCGATGATGGCGCGGCGGTCGCCGAAGCGTTCGGCCAGCGCGCCAAAGATTGGCTGACCGATACCCCAGGCAAGATTCTGAATCGCGATGGCCATGGAAAAATCGGCCCGCATCCAGCCGAACTCGGCAGCGATCGGGATCTGGAACACGCCAAAGCTGGCCCGGATGGCGAAGTTGAACATCAGGATGACGCAACCTGCGATCAACACCGGGGTGAACAAGGCTTTGGTCATGGCTCTCTCCTGCTGGCGCCACGAGTATCGGATGCGCGCGCGGGGTCAACGGCAGAATTGTACGCCACACAAGCCGCCCTGGCCCCTGTGCAAGGTTTCCAAAGCGGTTTAGGATAGCGCAAACATCCAAGGGCGGGGCAGGCAAATGGTAGAATGGTGGCGCGGGTCGGTGACATATCAGGTCTATCCGCGGTCGTTTCAGGACGACAACGGCGACGGGATCGGTGATCTGCAAGGCATCACCCGCAGGCTGGACCATATTGCCGCTTTGGGGGTGGATGCGGTCTGGCTTTCGCCCATTTTCACCTCGCCCATGCTGGATATGGGCTATGATGTGTCGGATTATACCAACGTGGACCCGACCTTTGGCACGCTGGCCGATTTCGATGCGCTGGTCGCACGCGCCCATGCCCTGGGCATGAAGGTGATCATTGATCAGGTGCTGAACCACTCGTCAGACAAGCACGAATTCTTTGCCGAAAGCCGCGCCAACCGGACCAATTCCAAAGCGGATTGGTATGTGTGGGTGGACCCGAAGCATGACGGGTCGCCGCCCAACAACTGGATTTCGGTGTTTGGCGGCTCGGCCTGGCAATGGGATGCACGCCGTAAGCAATACTATTTGCACAACTTTCTGCCGCAGCAGCCGGACTTCAACTATCACAACCCCGATGTGATCACCTATATGGAGGGTGTGCTGCGGTTCTGGCTGGACCGTGGTGTGGATGGGTTCCGGTTTGATACCGTGAACTATTTCTTCCACGACCCGCTGCTGCGGGATGACCCTGCCGATTACCGCGTCAAGGCCGAGCCCGAGGGCAACCCCTATGGCATGCAGTACCATATTTTTTCGAAAAACCAGCCCGTCAATCTGGGCTGGATGGAGCGCATTCGCGCGGTGCTGGACAGCTATGACAACCGCGCCTCGGTTGGCGAAATGGGCGAGGCGCATCACGCCATTCGGATGATGGGTGACTACACAGCCCCCGGCCGCCTGCATCAATGCTATTCATTCGAGCTGATGGGCTATGACTATTCGGCGGCGTTCTTTCGCGGCAAGATTGAAGAATTCTTCACTGGCGCGCCAAATGGCTGGCCGATGTGGGCGTTCTCGAACCATGACGTGGTGCGGCATGTGACCCGTTGGGCCGGGCACGGGGTATCGCAGGACGCCCTGGCCCGGCAGGCGGGGGCGTTGCTGCTGTCGTTCCAAGGCTCGATCTGCCTGTGGCAGGGCGAGGAGTTGGGGCAGACCGATACCGAACTGACGTTCGAAGAACTGACCGATCCGCAAGGCATCAACTTTTGGCCCGAACCGATTGGCCGCGACAACACCCGCACGCCGATGGTCTGGGATGGGTCGGCCAACGGCGGCTTTACGGGGGGCAATGTGACGCCGTGGTTGCCGGTGAAGGCTCCGCAACTGGCGCGCAACGTGGCAGCGCAGGTGGGGGTGGCGGGGTCGGTGCTGGAAACCTACCGCGAGATGATGGCGTTCCGGCGTGGGTCGGCGGAGTTGATGCAGGGGGCAACGCGGTTCTTTGATCTGCCCGAACCGATTCTGGCCTTCACGCGGGGCGATGGACTGCTGTGCGTTTTCAACCTTTCGCCGGAGCCGGTTTCGGTGGCGGTTGCCGGGGTAAGCGGGCGGGTCGGGCCGTCACAGTCGGCTGCCCTGACAGGCGGGGCTTTGGCTTTGGATGGCAATGGCTATGCTTTCCTGACCGTGACCGGGGAGGTCTCGGTGCGGGCCTGACGCCCGCACCAGAAAACGGCTGCCGGAGCGCTGTCCACACGGGTTGGCAGTTTACAGAATGACCATATGTTCACGTTGACCCGTGGCAACTCCTTCAATCGCGAATACCTTGCCGGCATCCGGGTGAAGCGCGCGTGTGGCAGCGTCCATGTCTTGCAAGGCCGTGGTGCAGTAAAGCGTGCTGAGACCCGCGCCACCAAAGGCCGGGCACGAACTGTGCGGCGCATCGACAGGCACGGCACGGAGGAAGCCACCGTCAGGCGCATAGGCTGCGACGCGCCCCGCACCCCATTGCGCCAGCCAGATCACACCGGATGCATCGACGACCGCACCATCTGGATTCAAGCCCTCGGCGGTCAGGTCCAGGAAAGTTTCGGGCTGCCCTTTGGGCCAACCCTCGGCATCCAAGGCAACCCGCATGACGCGGCCCAGCGCCGTGTCCGAGAAATACGCGAAGGCACCTTCTGGCGGAAAGCAGATTGAATTGCTGATGGTTATGTCTTTGAAAAGACGTCGGACCTCGCCGCGGTAAAAGCGGTAAATCGACCCTGCCCCCGCCTGCGCCTGCTTGCCCATGGTGCCAAACCAGAACCCGCCCAAAGGATCAGCGCGGCCATCATTGGACCTTGTGTCCGGCTGATCCGCCTCAACCGCCGCGACGGCGGTTTGCGTGCCGGTTTCCAGATCGAGACGGATCAAACCGGTTTCGGTGGCGACCAAAAGCTCGGTCGGGTTGATCCAACCGGCGGCAGAAGCGCGACGGTCAAACAGCCATTCCCGCGGACCAGTGGCATCCTGTGACAGCAGCTTGTTGTTCAGGATGTCAAACCAGAACAGTTCTTCGCGAATGGGGTGCCACAACGGCCCCTCTCCCAAGTCGCAGATGCGGTGATCGTGGATCATGTCGCGGCCTCATCAAAAGCCGCCACGATTGCTGTGGCGCGGGCGCTGACTTCGGCGACCGAAAGCCCGGGCGCATAAAGGGCTGTGCCGATGCCGAAACCATCGGCCCCGGCCTGCATCCATTGGCCGAAATTCGACGCCCCTGCCCCGCCGACGGCATAAACCTGACAGCCCTTTGGCAACACTGCCCGGATCGCCTTCAACCCGTCGGGGCCGATCAGGCTGGCCGGGAATATCTTCAAGCCATCCGCCCCAGCCTTCAACGCAGCGAAACATTCGGTGGGGGTCATCACGCCGGGCCAGCTTTGCATCCCGGCGGCTTTGGTGGCCGTGATCACGTCTGGATCGCAGTTTGGCGACACGATCAGGGTGCCGCCTGCAGCAGCAACGGCCTGCACATCGGCCACAGTCAAAACTGTGCCCGCGCCGATTTGTGCCAGGCCACCAAAAGCTTGCACCATGGCGGCGATCGACAGAAACGGCTCCGGCGAATTCAGCGGCACTTCGATCCGCGTGATGCCGGCGGCGATCAGGGCGGCCGTCACCGGGACGGCTTCGGCCGGGGTGATGCCGCGCAGAATGGCAATGAGGGGGCGGATCATGGCGTGGCCTTTCGCAAAATGCCCCGCGCAGTCGCGAGGCCAGAGAGAGTGCAGGCGGTGGCGTCCAACGCCTGGCTGGCCACACCTTGGGCAGACAAGGCGCGGGCGTAAGAGGCCGAAAGCCGTTCGGCACCAACCAGCATGACGCGCTGACCCAACCAGTAGGGTTTGGCGGCAGCAAGTTCGGACCCGATCAACAAACCGGACAAACGCGCTCGGGCGGCATCGGGGGCAAGGCCCGCCAACAGCCCTTCGGCACGCAATGTGAACAGACGTGCGGCAATTTTCTCGGGGCGTGAAAAAGCGTCGGAAACGCCTTGATCAAACGCTTCCAGATCGAAGCCATCGCCCGTCATGCCATGCCGCAGCACAGATTGCTGCGACAGCAACGCAAACATTTCACCCGTCATGAAGGTCTGAAAGCTGACGACTTCGCCTGCCGACACATGCGCCCATTTTGAATGGGTGCCGGGCAAACAGATCACGCCGTCAAAGCTGGGCAACAAGGCCAAAGCGCCCGCAAGCTGCGTTTCTTCGCCGCGCATCACATCGGCGGGCTGCGGTTGTTGCAAGCCTGGCACGATCATCACCTGCAAACGGGCGTCCAGAGTTGGCACTGAAACCAGATCGCCCGCAGCCACAGGCGCGCAAGGCACGGCGCGATAGGTCGCCTCCAGCCAGCCCTGGCGTGCGCCCACCATGCCGCAGGCGACCACCGGCATCACGCCCGCGCCCAACCATGGTTCGACCAACCGCGACAAGGCGGGTTCAAACTGGTCGCGCGTCAGCTTGCCCATGCCATCGGCAGATTCCGCATGATCGACGACGCCTTCAGGCCCCATCGCCCAAGCGCGCAGGTTGGAAGTGC
>JBIHZO010000211.1:0-6167 GCA_044231405.1 Cypionkella sp.
GGTCCAAAAGCCGCATCACGGCCTATTGCGCCGCTTTTTGCAGGGCCATCATGTCGTTCAGATAGGCACCGAATTCGTCGCGCAGATCGGGGCGGGCCAGAGCGAAGGCGACGGTTGCCTGCAGGAAGCCCGCCTTCGAGCCGCAATCATAACGCTGACCACGGAACCGATAGCCATAGACCTTGCCGGTCTTGGTTTCTTCGGCGATGGCATCAGTCAGTTGGATTTCCCCACCCGCGCCCTGCTTCATTTTGTTCAGGTTGGTCAACACCTTGGGGGACAGTATGTAGCGGCCAATCACGGCAAGGTTCGACGGGGCCTCATTTGCCTTGGGCTTTTCAACCATGCCCTTGGCCAGCACGATCTGCCCCATATCCTCGGCAATATCCAGCACGCCATAGGAGGACGCCCGGTGCGGGGCCACCTCCATCGCGGCGACCATGTTGCCGCCGGTTTGCTCATAAGCCTCCATCATCTGCTGCAAGCAGGGCTTTTCGGCAGCGATGACGTCATCGGGCAGCAGCACGGCAAAAGGTTCATTCCCGATCAGACGGCGGGCACACCAGACGGCGTGACCCAGACCAAGCGGGCGGTTCTGGCGCAGATAGGCAATCGCGCCCGAATCCATGTTGGTTTCCTTGAGGATTTCCAACAGGTCTTCCTTGCCTGCCTTGCGCAGGGTGTTTTCCAGTTCGGGCGAGTGATCAAAGTAATCCTCAAGCGCGGATTTCCCGCGCGAGGTGACAAAGATGAACTCCTTTATTCCGGCGGCCCGCGCCTCATCAATGGCATATTGGATCAGCGGGCGGTCGACCAGTGTCATGATCTCTTTCGGGATCGACTTGGTGGCGGGAAGGAAACGCGTGCCCATGCCAGCAACAGGAAATACTGCCTTGGTGACCTTCTTGATCTTCATTTGCCCCACTCATTTTTCTGCACCGCCGAAATGCTTTTTGGCGCTAGGTTACACACTAACATCCAATCGTTGACAGATAAATCTGGCTACAATTTGGCGCAAAGTGGCGTATTGGTTGCATTTTGCACACAATCCACGCCATCCCTAGAGGGTTACAGAGCAAAGCCGCTTGATCCTGTATCAGCAGGTGGGTCGCAAGCCCGATATCCGCGCAACTTCTTCGGCAATGCGACGACGAAAACCGATCAGGCGCAGGCGCGGGCCGGTTCGGTCGCTGGGGCCAAAAAGACCGCCCGTTTGTTGCCAATAGCCTTGCGTCTGGAAGGCAACGCGATGCGCTCGCAGGGTGGGGGCAAGGCAGATCAGCGTCACCACCGCGCCGGCCTTGGCGGCATCCATGGCTTGGGCGGCAAGACGATTGCGCTGCCAGAAACGCCCGGCGATCACCCGGCCCGGACGCGGCCCGGTGCCAGGCAGAGGCAGGAGATCGGCTTGCGGGACAGGCAGCGGCGGCAATGCGGTCAGTGGGAGCGCCAAGCCGTCTGCCCAGCCCAGCGCCAGACTTTGCAGCAGACCGGCCTCTTCGCCGCTGCCGATACGGCCAGCAACACGGTGATGTTTGGCGCGGGCGGCTTCGCGGGTGGACATGCTGTGCAAGGCGGCGGTCAGGTCAGCATGGGGCGCGTGTCGGCGCAGGAAAACTGCGGTGCTGGCAGCGATGTCGTAAAGGCTCAGGGGCACACGGTCGGCGCGCCGACGATCGCTGGCAGCAAAGCCGTGATGCACTTGTGCCTCGGGCACCACCGCAGTCTGGCCCAGATGTGCCATACGCAGGTTGACGTCGGCCTCGTCCAGATAGAACCGATAGGCGGGATCAAAGCCACCAGCGGCACGCAAGGTGTTGGTGTGAAAGGCACAGTTGGTGCCTTGGGTCTTGACTGCGCGCTGTGGCGTACCAGGGCGGACCACCAACTCGGGGGCGTCAAATGGGTGGTCTTGCGCAAGCGCATCCACCTCGCAGGCCTGCCATTGAAAGGATATCCCATTGCGCCCGCGGACAAATCCCGTCGCGGCGATCACCTGCGAATCGACAAAAGGCGCGGTCAGGCGCGCCAGCCATGTCGGTTCGGCCACCGCGTCATCGTCAATGAAGGCCACCACCGGGGCAGCAACCAGCGCCAGTCCGGCATTGCGCGCGGCGCTGATATTCGCCTGATCAAAGGTCACCAGCTTCAGGGCCAGACCCATCGTTTTCACCTGTACCACGGCCACGGGATCGGCAACCACGATCACCTCAAAGCACGGATGATCTTGCTGTGTCAGAGCCACAACGCAGCGCATCAACGCCTCTGCCCGGTGGCGGCTGACGATGATCACGCTGGCGGTCGGCTGTGTCATCCGGCGACGGCCATCATCGCCTCGATCACCGGGACGTCGGACGGGTTGTTCAGCTCCCAGAACTGTCGACCCTTGGCCTGGACCTCGACACACAGCACCTGTCGGCCATTTTCAAGGAAGCGCAGTTGCTCCAGCCCCTCCAGCATTTCAAGCGGGCCGACTGGCCAACCGGTATAAACGGCCAAGGCAGAGGGGCGGTAGGCGTAGACGCCGACATGGTGAAACACAGGGGTTTCCGCGTCATCGGCGTAGGTCTTGCCTGTGTAAGGGATCACCTCTTTCGAGAAATACAGCCCACGCATCCCCGCGCCGAAAACCGCCGTGGTGCCGCCCACCCGACCCGCACGGCGATCCGCCAGCAAGCCGTTCAGCGCCCGGCCATCACAGCGCAGCACGGGTGTTGCGATATCGGCCCCCGGATCGGCAAGCAGCCCCGCGATCAGGTCTTCGACAAACCAAGCCGGCGTCAATGGCGCGTCGCCTTGCAGGTTTACCACCACGTCGAAACCGGGCAACAGCGTGGCCACCTCGGCACAGCGTTCGGTGCCGTTCTGCGCAGCGGCAGAGGTCATCACCACCTCGGCCCCGAAGGCCTGCGCATGGTCGCGGATGCGGTCATCGTCGGTGGCCACCACAACGCGGTCCACGCCGCGCACGGCCATCGCCGCCTCCCACGAACGGCGGATCAGGGTCTTGTCGCCATCCGGGCCCTTGAGCGAAACCAAGGGCTTGCCCGGATAGCGGGTGCTGGCATAGCGGGCGGGGATGGCGATGAGGACGGTCATTTCTTCAGATCAACTCCGGGCGCATAAGCGATAAAAAACGGGTTGTCCCAGCCGGGTTTGCCATAGGCCAAAGGGGTATGGTCATCAAACCGGATCACATGACCGCCAGCACCGCGCAAAACCGCATCGCCCGCCGCTGTGTCCCATTCCATGGTGCGGCCAAGGCGGGGGTACAGATCAGCCTCGCCCGTTGCCACCAGGCAGAACTTCAACGACGACCCTGCAGAGGTTGAATCCTGCACCGCATATTTGCCGATGTAATCCTCCAACGCCTGATCGCGGTGCGACTTCGACGCCACCACCATCAACGCGGCATTGTCCGGCGCGCGCACCGAAATGCGTTGCACCGGGCCTGCGGTATCTTTGGCCATTGGCCCGGTTTCCTCAACTGTCTCTCCGTTGGCCAAAGTGTAAAACAACCGCCCCAAAGCCGGTGCATAGACCACGCCACGCAGGGGCACACCGTTTTCGACATAGGCGATGTTGACGGTAAAATCGCCGCCGCGTTTGACAAATTCCTTGGTGCCATCCAGCGGATCGACAATCAAGAAGGTCTGCGCGGTCTGCGCGTGGCTGTCGGCTTGCTCCTCGGTGATCAACACCGAATCGGGAAACGCCGCGCGCAGCCCGGCCGAGATCAGCGCATCCGCTGCCTCATCTGCCAGCGTCACTGGACTGGCGTCAGACTTCGACTTCACCTCAAACTCCGGGCCGTTGTAGACCTCCATGATACGGTCGCCCGCCTGAAGCGCCAGACGGCGGATAACGGGGATCAAGTGGTCAAAGTCCATCGGCTCTCCTGTCCACAACGCCACAGAATGGCCGCGTTGTTGATTAATACTGTCGTTGTCCTTATCATGTCTTGGAAAGGGAACAGCAAGATTTCCGATGTATGACGGGTCAGGCCCATCAAGTGGCGTTGAGGTAGCAGCGATATGTTCCGGCCAGAAATCCGCAAGACCACCACCGGCAGCGGCCTTGCCATGCTGGAGCTTATCTTTCATGCCGCCGTGCGCAATATCCGCAAGTCGCATGGGAATGCGGTGATCGGCCTGTTGATGAACATTCTGCAATCGGTGATCATGGTGGCAATCATGGTGTTCATGTTCGATCTGTTGGGCGGGCGCGGGCGCGGAGTGCGCGGTGATTTCGTTTTGTACATCATGTCGGGCGTGATCAACTTTGCCACCCATTCCAAGACGTTGCAGGCGGTGGCGAAATCGGACGGGCCGACATCGGCGATGATGAAACATTCGCCAATGAACACTATTGTCGCCATCGGTTCTGCGGCCTTGGGAGCGCTTTATCTGCAGGTGCTGTCGGCCGCGGTGATCCTGTTTGTCTACCACACCCTTTGGACCCCGATCACCATCCATGAGCCGGTCTACGTGGTGGGGATGTTTCTGGTGTCATGGGTCTCGGGCATCGGCGTCGGCATGGTGTTCAAGGCCGCAACACCGTGGCAGCCCGAGATGTTTGGCGTGCTGACAACGATCTACTCCCGCGCCAACATGATCTTTTCCGGAAAGATGTTTCTGGCCAACGCCACGCCGACCTACATCCTATCGATGTACACATGGAACCCGCTGTTCCATTCCATCGACCAGACCCGCGGCTTCATGTTTGAGAATTACCACCCGCATTACAGTTCGGTCAGCTATCCACTGATCGTGACGGCGGTTCTGATGGTGCTTGGCCTGATGGGAGAGCATTACACAACCAAACATGCGTCGGCCAGTTGGGGCGCGGGGAAATGACGCGTTGTTTGATGCTGGCACTGGCTTTGCTAACCGCGCCAATGGCGGCGGCACAGCCGGTCCTGCCTGCACTTCATGACGTTACCGGGGTCGCTGTGGGCGATGTGCTGAACATCCGCGCCAAGCCCAGCGCCAACTCTGCGATTGTGGGCACCCTGCCTCGTAATGCCAAATCGGTTGAGGTGGTTGCCGTTGATGCCACCGGGAAATGGGCCAGCGTGAACACAGGCGAGGGCAGCGGTTACGCATCAATGCGTTTTCTGTCGCAGCAGGATGGCCCGGATTGGGGCGCGCTGGAACGGCCACTGCATTGTATCGGAACAGAACCGTTTTGGGCGTTGGGCTTTGATCCTGCGACTGGCATGGCGGGCCTGTCAGGCCCTGAATCGCCAGACCGTGCCGCAGTGATCAGTGCGGTCTGGCCCAACAACCTTTATCAGTCCACGGCAGCCATTGCCTTTGGCGGCGCGGGTTTTGACGGCATCGCCACCCTGCACGGCGAGAGTTGCTCTGATGGCATGTCCGACTCCGCCTATGGCATAGCCGTCAGCCTGTTCATGCGCGACGCAAGTGGTGCGGCGTCCGCTGCCTTCACCGGTTGTTGCTCATTGACACCCTAGAAAAGCGGGCTTCCGGGCAACGTTGCGCTTTTTCATCAGATTTCCGCCATCTTCCTTGGTCCACACCGCTTGCAGGGCCAATTTGACCTCCCTATATACGCCCAGAAGCCGGAAACGGGCGACAGCCCTTTTCGTGTCTCAATTGGGATCGGTGCGGGATGCCTGCTTGGGTTCCGCCCCACAACATCGCCTACGGAAAGGGACCACTCATGGCCAAAGTCATTGGTATTGACCTCGGGACGACCAACTCTTGCGTTGCCATCATGGACGGCTCGCAACCCCGGATCATCGAGAATGCGGAAGGCGCGCGCACCACGCCGTCTATCGTTGCTTACACGGAAAACGAACGCCTGGTCGGCCAAGCCGCCAAGCGGCAGGCCGTGACCAACGCCACCAACACGGTGTTTGCGGTCAAGCGTCTGATCGGTCGTCGGCATGACGATCCGGTGATCCTCAAGGATCAAAAGAACATGCCGTACAAGATCGTCAACGGCGGCAATGGCGATGCTTGGGTCGAAGTGCGCGGTGAGAAGTATTCCCCGGCACAGGTTTCGGCTGTCATCCTGCAAAAGATGAAGGAAACCGCCGAATCCTATCTGGGCGAAACCGTTACCCAAGCCGTGATCACGGTTCCGGCCTATTTCAACGACGCTCAGCGTCAGGCCACCAAAGACGCGGGCAAAATCGCCGG
>JBIHZO010000212.1:0-6165 GCA_044231405.1 Cypionkella sp.
GACGTCAGGGCAGGTCCTGTCCTTCCCGCGCGCGTTTTTCGAACAGGTGCTGCGGGAAAATCCGGAGGCCGAACGGTTGTTTCTGGTGCATCTGCTGGATGAAGTTGACGCCGCCCGGGAGTGGCTACTGCTGATCAGCGGTCGCAAGGCCGTGAACCGCCTTGCGTCATTCCTGATCATTCTGCTGCGGCGATCGAAGTTCAAACGGAATGGCGGTCACACTGTGGTGCATGTTCCGTTTTCGCGCAAGGATTTGGCAAATTATCTGGGGGCCCGGCCAGAAACCCTGAGCCGGGCTTTTCATGAGCTTGAAGGCAAGGGTATCCTGCAGATCGTCGATCCCTACCACTTCAAGATTGCCGACGAAGAGGCGCTGATCGACGCCGCTGGCGATGATCTGACGATTCAGGACGACTGAAGCCACCCCGTCTGTCTGACAACTGCGGAATGTGCCTCGACGCAGGACAGGTCGGTACGGCAGGCAAGCGGCTCTGACATCGCCGGGAAAACGGCTGCTTGCGCCGTTTTCCACCTCGACGTCGACCTACTCCTGAATTGACTGGATATAAAGCGCAAGCTCCAGAACCCGACCGCGCGTGATTGCTTCCGCTCCGAAGATCGCGTTCCCACCGTTCGCTTCGGCGCGATACCGGTTCCCGAACACCGGCATCGGGTTGCCATGCCCCCGGATCACCGCACGGCCGTCAATCGCCTGAATCACCTTGAGCAAAGGAAAGACACCGTCATTGCGTTTTGCTATTCCTGTCAGATCCGGGATACGGCTTTTGAACATCGTCGCGATCTCGCCGTTGCCGTCGGCGGCCTCGCCATGACAGGCGGCGCAGGCGACAAGATATTCTTCTTGCCCGATCCTGAACTCCTGATCGGCTTCCTGTGAAAAGACAGCGGTCGCACCCAGAAAGCAGGTTGCCGCCAAAATCCAAGATCTGAACATTGCTCTTCCTTCCATGAACGAGGGTCACCGTCGAATGCTGTGACCGTTGCAGGATAGCCCTGAGGTCGACGCTGGCATTGACGAAGCGCAACGGGTTTGCGTTGCCCCGGCCGCGCCAGCAGTTGACGCCCGTCAATGCCAAAGACCGGTTCCCGCGCTAGTCGTGACTGGCTGGGTTTTGCCGGAGGGGGCCATGTGGACAGCACTTTTTGAACGCTTTCTGCACCGCCTGATCCGCGACGGCCATCTTGTGCTGTCCATCGGCGGTGGCCCCGCGATGACCTTCGGCAACGGAGAGGGGCCGAAGGTCGCTGTCCGGATCAAGGACCAGTCCACGGTGCTGCGGCTGATGCTCGACCCGGAACTGGCCTTGGGGGAAACCTACATGAATGGCTCGCTTTCGATTGACGGCGATGATTTGCAAGGCCTTCTGGCGATCGTGGTCCGCAACAGTGTCCAGACGAACGCGCTGAGTGTTCCGGCCCGTGTCCTTGCCGTTTCGCGCCACATCCGGCGGCGGCTGCATCAATCCAACCCCGAAGCCCGGGCCCGGCGCAATGTGGCACACCACTATGATCTGACACCGGCGATCTATGATCTCTTTCTGGACACCGACCGGCAGTATTCCTGCGCCTATTTCGCGGAGGAGGGCGATTCGCTTGACGTGGCGCAGGCTGCAAAGAAGGCCCATATCGCCCGCAAGCTCTTGATCTCGCCGGGGATGCGGGTGCTGGAGATCGGCTGTGGCTGGGGTGGGTTGGCCTTGACGCTGGCCCGCGAACATGGGGCGCAGGTGACCGGGATCACCTTGTCGCAGGAACAGCTGGCCATCGCCCGCGACCGCGCGAAAGCGGCGGGCCTGGCAGACCGGGTGTCATTCGAGTTGATGGACTACCGGGCCATGGGTGGGCAATTCGATCGGATCGTGTCGGTGGGCATGTTCGAACATGTGGGCGCTCCGAACTTCGAAACCTTCTTCAATGTGGTGCGCGACCGCCTGACCGAAGATGGCGTGGCACTGATCCATACCATTGGGCGAACAGCGCCGCCGAATGCGACAAACCCCTGGATCGCCCGGTACATCTTTCCGGGCGGATATGTGCCTTCACTGTCGGAAGTTGCCGGGGCGATTCAGGATACCGGTCTTCGGATCGGAGATATCGAGTGTCTGCGACTGCACTATGCCATGACGCTGCGCTGCTGGTTTGACCGCTTCAGCAGCAAGGCAGAGGTGGCAGCGGCGCTGCAGGACGAGCGGTTTGTGCGGATGTGGCGTTATTATCTGGCGGCGTCGGAGCAAACCTTCCGGCATGGCCCTCAGGATGTGTTCCAGTTCCAGCTGTGCCGCAGGCCGGATGCCGTGCCGATCACCCGCGATTATCTTTACGCAACCCCGGTGGTGCAAAGACTGGCGCAGGCAGCGGAGTAGCCGCCCCGCCGCTTGCTACAGGGGCACATCATCATAGCGCCGCGCTGTTGGCGAGGCCGTCAGTCCAGACGCCGCCTTGCGCATCAGATCCAGCATCTTGCCCGCTTCGTCCGCGTAGTGTTCCTGCGCCGCAGTAAAGAACTCGGCTTGAACCTTCCGCATATCCTCCAGACTGGTGCAGGCCAGCATCGCCTGCTGGGTCTTGATGTCCTGTTGCAGCCGGTCCCAGACAAACCGGACCGCTTCGGTTCCCATATCTGCCCACATCTGAACGGCCAGGGTCCCGGCGGCTATGGGATCTCCGATTGCGGCCAATCCTGACGGCTGGGCTGGTGTCGGGTCTTGGGTCTTTGGCTTGTTTGCGGGCATTGCAATCTCTTTCCTGTGGTGTTGCGATTGGGGGCAAGTGCCCGATCTTTTTAAGCGATGGTACAGCGACAATTCACGGCAACTGGCGGCATCCGCCCGACTTTGTTCATCGGCTCATCCCGGCTGGATCAAGGACCGGGCTGATTGCCTGACCGCTGTGCATCCGGGACAGGCATTGCCCGACCATGGGTGCCACGCTCAGGGTACCCAGTCGGGCGTCAGGGGCGAGGGTCGGGATCAGTCCTGCTGTGTCTGTGATGGTCAGTGACGCGATTGCCGGGTCAAGCAGCCGCTTCAGGGCCGCAGTGTCAAAAAAGGCATGCGTTGCGACCAGGTGGATTGAACGCGCATCGCGCAGACGGCAGGCCTCTGCCGCGCGCAGCATGGTCTCGCCGCTTTCGATCATGTCATCAACGATCCAGACATCGTGATCTGCCACCTCGCCAGCAAAGAGACCGCCGCCGATCACCCCCCCGGATCGGTGCTTTTCGACCACGGCAAAACCTGCGGGCTTGTTGCGGACCAACTCCACCGCCTGCCGCAGCAATTCGGCCCGCTTCACGCCGCCAAAGTCGGGTGACACAATGGTCAGGGGGGCATCGCTTGCATGATCCACCACCTCTGCCGAGAACAGCCGCAGTGTGTCGAGATTGACAGTCCGGCAGCGAAATCCGTTTTGAAAGGCGGACAGGTTGTGCACGTCAACGGTGACCACCGTGTCGGTCCCGACAGCTTCAAACAGTTGTGCCACATAACGTGAACTGACCGGATCGCGCGCCTTGGTGACCCGGTCCTTGCGGGCATAGGGCAGCCAGGGCGCAACGGCGGTTACCCGGGCCGCGCCATGATCTCGGCAGGCCGCGATGAAGAACAGCATCCGGACAAGGTAATCGTTCACCGACATTCCACCCGTCGCATGGAGGGAGGCTATGACATAGACATCCTCGCTGCGGACACTGACCAAGGGTCGCAACTTGTGTTGCCCACCCTCAAACGTGCGCGCCTCGAAGGCGGCCAGCGGGTAACCGGCGGCATGGGCAATGTCGCGGCCTAACGAATGATGCGGTGTGAGGTCGAAGATCTGCATGGCAGCCAATGTGACAGGCCCGCCGGGCGGCTCATTGACGGCCGTCAATGATCTGTTGACGGCTGGGATGGACACTGTCGATGACTGTGCGCGCTGATTTGACGAAAGGGGTCTGACATGAAGACAACCGGGATCACCACGCTCGACCATGCGCCGCAAGTCGTGGCTGAATGGCTGAACCTGCTGCAAAAGGATCTGGAATGGACGGACCGGGGCAGGGCCTATCTGCTGCTGCGCGAGACCTTGCACGCCGTCCGCGATTTCCTGACCGTGGACGAGGCGGCGGATCTTTCCGCCCAGTTGCCGCTTCTGATCCGCGGGATCTTCTTTGAGGGTTGGATTCCGGCAAAGACGCCGGCAAGTCTGCGGACGGTCGATGATTTTCTGAACCGTGTGATGAAGCCCTTTTCGGATGATCTCCCGTTTGAGCCTGATGTGGCGGTCGCTGCGGTCTTGTCACTGCTGCGTCGGCAGATCAGCCCGGGCGAGTATCGTCAGGTCGCATGGGCGATGCGAAAACCTCTGCGCGATCTGTGGATGTGATGACCGCTGCAACGGGCCGCACGCACGAGGTTCCGCTGACCGACAAGGTCGCGTTTCTGGCGGCAATGCCAGGGGTCGTTCAGGTCATCGAGACGCACATGGCCAATGTGTTTCTGACCGCCGATTTCGCGTTCAAGCTGAAGAAGCCCGTCAGCTTTGGATATTTCGACCATCGGACCCTCGCCGCCCGCGCCCGCGCCTGCACCGAAGAGGTGCGGCTGAACCGGGCGCTGGCAGGCGATGTCTATCTTGGGACGGTTCCCTTGGTGCTGACGAGAACTGGCCTTGGTATCGGGGGCGATGGCGCGGTCGTGGACTGGCTGGTCCAGATGCGACGGCTACCGGCCGAGCGGATGCTGGACAGTCTGATCCGGGCGCGGCAGGCATCCCCGTCGCAAGCCGAGCTTGCGGAACTCGTGGCTCACTTGGCGCGGTTCTATCGCCAACAACAGAAGGTGCCGCCGCCGGCGGGCCTCTATCTTGGGCATCTGCATAGGGAACAGGCGGTCAACTCGGAAAACCTGCAGCAAATGGCACGGTTCTTGTCGGCCATTCCTCTGGCACCGGTCACCACAGACCTGCAAGCCCGGATCGCGCAGGCGGGGCCTGCGATTTCGGCGCGTGAGGCGGCAGGGCTGGTGGTCGAGGGACATGGCGACCTGCGGCCGGAACATGTGTGCCTGACCGACCCGCCGGTGATCTTTGACCGGGTGGAAGCCGCAGCAGAGTTGCGGGTAATCGATGTCTTCGACGAAGTTGGCCACCTCGCCGCCGAGTGCTCGCTTCTGGGTCGGCCTGATCTTGGCGATTGGCTGATGCGGGGGCTGATTGATGCGGGCTTCGCGCCCCCCTCGGCAGAGCTTCAGGCGACCTATGTCATGTTCCGCTTGGTCACGCGGGCGCGGCTGGCGCTGGATCACCTGCGCGATCCCTCTCCGTCCACCCCAGAGAAATGGCCCGCGCGGGCGCGGCTTTACCTGACCGAAGCCATGCGTCTGACAGGGCGCGCGCCCGGTCGGCACAGGCCCTGACCCTTCTGCGGCCAGAATGGCGGGTATGTTATCAGGACCATGTGCTTTGCTTCGTCCGCCCTGAAGCGCCGGTCGCAGATTTCAAAAGCCCACAGGGTTGATTTCAGGGCAATCAGGCAGGTGCGCTTCCTCGGCGGTGTCATTGTTCCTGAGATCGGGGCAGACGGGCCTTGACCGTCATCAATGAGAATCAAGACACCCCCTGCAACGTTGTTTCACGGGTCGTTTGGCCCTTCGGAGCAACAAGGAGAACAAGCGATGATTGACATTGACATCAGGCAAAACGTTCTGGACGCACTTGAGTTCGAGCCAAGTATTGATGCGGCCAGCATTGGCGTCGCAGTCGATGGCGGCGTTGTGACCCTTACAGGTCACGTACCGACCTACGCCCAGAAACTGAAGGCCGAAGAACTGACCATGGCTGTTCATGGCGTCAAGGGTGTCGCGCAGGAGATCGAAGTTCGTCCAGTCGGCACCCATCCCACTGCCGATGACGAGATCGCCCGGCGGATTGTGGAAGTCCTGCGCTGGAGCACAAGCCTGCCCCCCGACGCTGTCAAGGTCAAGGTCCAGTCTGGATGGGTCACGCTGTCCGGTACGGTCGAGTGGTATTACCAGCGCGAGTCCGCTTCACGCGTGGTGCGCGACATGGCCGGGGTGAAGGGCGTGACGAATGCGATCCTGATCGCGCCAAAAGCCAGCCCCGCCGATATCCGGGACCGGATCGTCAAGGCGCTGAAGCGGCAGGCCG
>JBIHZO010000213.1:0-6147 GCA_044231405.1 Cypionkella sp.
CGCCCGCGTGGCGCGCGCCGAGACGCTGACGGTGCGCAATTCCGACTACATCGCGGCCGTCAAGCTGCAAGGCGCCGGGTCCGCCCGCGTGATCTGGGGCCATGTGATGCCGATGTGCCTGCCGTCCGTCATCATCCGCGTGACGCTGGACATGGCAGGCGTGATCCTCACCGCCGCCGGCCTTGGCTTCCTCGGCCTCGGCGTGCAACCCCCCTTGCCGGAATGGGGCCTGATGATCTCTTCTGGCCGCAAATTCCTGTTCGAACAGTGGTGGGTCGCCACCATGCCCGGCCTTGCCATCTTCATCGTCTCGCTGGGCTTCAACCTTTTGGGCGACGGGTTGCGCGACGTTCTGGACCCACGGAGTGCTGGCAAATGACCCTGCTGTCCGTCAAGAACCTGCGCGTGACCTTCGACACCGAGGCGGGCAAAGTCGAGGCCGTGCGCGGTGTCTCCTTCACCCTGAACCGCGAGCGCCTTGGCATTGTTGGCGAATCCGGTTCCGGCAAGACCATGACTGGCCGTTCCGTCCTGCGCCTGATCCGCCCCCCGGGCCGGATTGAGGCGGATGAGATGACCTTCGACGGCATCGACCTGATGCGCGCCACAGAGCGCGAGATGCGCAGCTTGCGCGGCCCCCGCATCGCCATGGTGATGCAAGACCCCAAGTATTCGCTGAACCCGGTGATGCGCATCGGCGCGCAGTTGACCGAAGGTCTGCGCCTGCGCGACAAGCTCTCCAACGCCGATGCCACCGAAAAGGCCATCGCCGCCTTGAACGCGGTGCAAATCCGCGACCCGGAACGGGTGATGCAAGCCTATCCGCACGAACTTTCGGGCGGCATGGGCCAGCGGGTGATGATCGCGATGATGCTGATCCCCAACCCCGACCTGCTGATCGCCGATGAACCGACCTCTGCCTTGGATGTGACCGTGCAGGCCGAGGTGTTGTCCATTCTCGACAATCTGGTGAAGACCCGCGGCATGGGCCTGATCTTCATCAGCCACGACCTGCGGCTTGTGGCCCGCTTCTGCGACCGCGTGCTGGTGATGTACAAAGGCAAGATCGTCGAAGAACTGGCCGCGAAAGACCTGCTCAACGCCCGTCACCCCTACACCCAGGGCCTGCTGAATTGCCTGCCCCGCATCGGCGGCAACCGCGAACCGCTGCCGGGTCTCGACCGCAATGCAGAATGGGCGCGCTGATGCTGATCGAGATCGAGAATCTTTCCGTCACCTTCACCGCCAACGGCCGCGACGTGCGCGCGGTGCAAAACGTCTCGCTGTCCGTCGCCGCACAGGAATCTTTCGGCCTTGTCGGTGAATCCGGCTCCGGCAAATCCACCATCCTGCGCGCCATCTGCGGCCTTGCGCCCATCAGCGCAGGCACCATCAAGATCAACGGCCAGCCCATCACGCATGACCGCGCTTTTTCGCGCCAGGTGCAGATGGTGTTTCAAGACCCCTATGCCTCGCTGCACCCCCGCCACACCATCGACCGCACCCTGTCCGAACCTCTTGCCATCCACGGCATTCCCGGCACCGATCAGCGCATCATGCAGGCGCTGACCGATGTCGGCCTGCCCACCTCGTTCCGTTTCCGCTACCCGCACCAACTGTCGGGTGGCCAACGCCAGCGCGTCGCCATCGCCCGCGCGCTGATGCTGGAACCGCAAATCCTGCTGCTGGATGAACCCACCTCGGCCCTTGATGCTTCTGTGCAGGCCGAAACCCTGAACCTGCTCTCCCGCCTGCGCGCCGAACGCGGCCTGACCTTCCTGATGGTCAGCCACGATCTCGCCGTCATCGACCACATGTGCGACCGCATCCTTGTGATGCAGCATGGGGCCGCAGTGGAGGAGCTGACCCGCGACGCCCTCGCCTCTGCCCAAATGAAAACCGACTACGCCCGCAGCCTTTTCGCAGCCTCCGCCGACCGCATGCTCGCGGGCTGACCATTCACATTGGTGAAAATATCCCGGGGTCTGGGGCAGCGCCCCAGTCGCCCGCTCCCAAAACAACAGGTTTCCAAATGTACCCCACCTTCGACGGCCACAACGACCTTCTGCTGCGCCTGCACCAAAACCCCGCCAACCGGGACGCGATCTGGCTGACGGGCGAAGGGCGCGGCCACCTCGATCTGCCCCGCATGAAGCAGGGCGGCTTTGCGGGTGGTTTCTTCGCCATCTACATCCCATCCGCCACCGCCCACGACGCGCCCGATTACATGACGGCAATGGAAAATCCGCCCTATGCCCTGCCCTTGGGCGACCTGATCACCGACGCAGATGCCCTTCCCGTCGCCATGTCGATGGCGCGCCAACTGCTGTGGATGGAGCGGTCCTCGCACGGCGCGTTCAAAGTCTGTCGCACGGCGGCAGAGCTCCGCACTTGCCTGCAATCGGGCACCATTGCGGGCATCATGCATATGGAGGGGGCCGAGGCGATCGATGAAAGCCTCGACAACCTCTACGCCTTCCACGCCATGGGTCTGCGATCCCTTGGCCCGGTCTGGTCGCGCCCGACGATCTTTGGTCATGGCGTGCCCTTCGCCTATCCCAGCAGCCCCGACACTGGCGAAGGTCTGACCGAGGCTGGCAAGCGTCTGGTGCTGGCCTGCAATGATCTCAGGATCATGCTGGACCTGTCGCACCTCAACGAGGCGGGCTTCAACGATATCGCGCGCCTGTCCAACGCGCCCTTGGTTGCCACCCATTCCAACGCCCACGCCGTCACCCCCAGCAGCCGCAATCTGACCGACCGGCAACTGGGCATGATCCGTGACAGCGGCGGCATGGTCGGGCTGAACTTTGCGACCTCCTTCTTGCGCCGCGACGGGCGGCAATCGCCCGATATGGGATGGGAGGACATCCTGCGCCATCTCGATCACCTGCTGGCGCATCTGGGCGAAGATCACCTCGGGCTGGGCTCCGATTTCGACGGCGCAACCTTGCCGCAAGGCATTGGCGATGTGACCGGATTGCCAGCGCTGCAAAAGGCGATGATCGACCATGGCTATGGCCCTGCGCTGATGAAAAAGCTGTGCCTCGAAAACTGGCTGGCCCTGCTGGACCGCACTTGGGGCGCGTAAAGCCCGGTCCAACCTCGCCGCCGCCCCGGATCCAGTCCGGGGCAGCGTGAGCCGGGTGTCAGCTGGCGGTCTTGATCATCACCTCACTGACCCATGTCGCCGGATCGGGATTGGCCGCCGGATCGCTGTGATAATACTCCACCCGCGCGGCAAAGCGGTCGCCTTCGGGGCCGCTTTGCACATCCCAAGCCACGCCCCGCTCTTTCGCCCAGCCAACCAGCACCGCGTTCACGTCGAACAACTGGTCATAATTCCCAAAAAACCGCACAACGCCATAGCTGCCCGCAGGCATTTCGCCCGGCATCACCCGCCCGTCGCCTTGAACCCGACCCGCCACCACCACCCCGAACTCAATCTCCAGATCGCAAGCTGGGCTGATGACATTGTGCCGCAACAGCGCCGGACCCGCCACCGCCACGCCACGCGCGGCCAGCCATGCGTAAACTTCGGCCAGCAGCATCGACACCTTCTGGTCAAGGTCGCCCATCGCAATGGTTTCGGTGATCGCCATGTAAGACAGCGCGGTCTGCGGCAGAATTTTGGGCAGGCTCAGCATGGCTTGGGTCCCTTTGAAACCGACAACGACCGGCTTAGAAAAACACGCGCCGCCCCAATCGCGCAAGCGGCCCCTTTCTTTGCCGCCCAATCCCCGGCATCCTGCGCCCAAATCGCCAAAGGACCGCCCCCATGCCCAAACTCGCCCTTGTCACCGCCGGCCCCTCGGCGATTGGCCGCAGCTTTGTCACCGCTTTGGCCGGGGCGGGCTATGATGTGGGCTTCACCCATCTTGGGCAAGCGGAGGCCGCGGCGACCCTGATTGCCGCCGTGCAGGCCATGGGCCGCCGTGCCTGCGGATGGGAAAGCGACGCCGGGGACCAAGCGCAGGTGACGCAATTCCACGCGCAAGCCGCCGCTTGGGCCGGCTGCGCGCCTTCGGTGATGGTCAACAACGCGGGGATACAGACTTGGTCCAGTCTGCTGGACCTGAAGGTGGACGATTGGAACCGCGTCATGGCCACCAATCTGCGCGGCACCTTCCTCAACACCCAGATCGCCGCCCGCGCCATGATCGCGGCGGGGCAAAGCGGGTCCATCATCACGCTGGGCTCGGGCTGCAACAAACACGCTTTCCCGCGTCTGGTGGATTACACCGCATCCAAGGGCGGGATCGAACAGTTCACCAAGGTCGCGGCGGTGGAACTTGGCCCCCACAACATCCGCGTCAACTGCATCGCACCCGGAGCCATCGCCACCGAACGCACCGCCGCCGAGGCAGGGGATTACGCCGCGACATGGTCGCGCGTCACGCCCCTGCGCCGTGTTGGCACGCCTGATGACCTGACCGGGCCACTGCTGTTTCTGATCTCGGACGCCGCCGCCTTTGTCACCGGGCAAACCCTATGGGTCGATGGGGGCGCGTTTTCGCAAGCAAATTGGCCCTATGAGACGTGATCAGCGGTCCGTTTCGCTGGCCGGACAAACGGCTCGCTCCAGCCCATCCGGGTTGATCTTGACGCCCCAACCGGGGGCATCGCGCGCGGGTGACAGGGCTATTCCGCATGCCCCAGGGGTCGCCCGGAAACAGCCAGTCGTCGTCCAGCCCCTCAATCGACAGTTCCAGTTACTTTCCGGCGTTCGGAACGGCTTTCGGCAGATGCTTGGTGCCCATCGTCACCAGTGACAGGTTGGCCGCCTGTGGTGGCACCGGCAACCCGGCAGACCTGCAGAATGCGGTGACTGCCGCATGATCCGACGATGGGAAATCTTGCAGGTGATGTCGGCGTCGCAGGCCGACACCTGCCCATCCTTGCGCGCCCGTTTCGAAAGTGGCGCGCACAAACCCCATGAATTCAATGGGGAAGGTTTCCAGTTGGACAACCGTCATCGCCGTCTCCTGTCAGGGCAGTGCCAGCCCAAGCCCGCGCCCGGTGCTGCGCCCGCCCGCGACGGCTGCAGGTTGTCTGTCCGCGACCAAGGGCCTCGGCCGAAAACGATTGTCGCGCGTCTGGCTTTGCCGGATAGTCCCGCCGCACCATCCAGAAAGCACGCCATGCCCCCCGTCGTCATTGTGGCCCACGGCCAACCGTCAGACCCCGCCCCAGCCGCCGCAGATCTGGCGGATTTTGCCTTGCTGGTGGCCGCAGATTTGCCGGGGCGCTGGGTTGGTTCTGCCACCTTGGCCGAACCGGATGCACTGGCGCAGGCGGTGGCTCAGGCAGGTCCGGGGGGCGTGGTGTTTCCGATGTTCATGGCGGGGGGCTGGTTCACCCGCGTGCATCTGCCCGCCAAACTGCGCGCGGCGGGGGGGGTGGATTGGCAGGTGCTGGAACCCTTCGGCTGCAATCCGGCGCTGCATGATCTGGCCGTGGATGTGGTGGCGCAGGCTTTGAACGGCCAAACAAGCGCGCCGGTGCTGATCGCGGCCCATGGGTCATTCAAAACCTCGGTGCCGTCGGACATCGCCTATCACCTTGCCGCCAAACTGAAATCCGCTTTGGGTCTGACCCGCTGCGAGGCGGCTTTCATAGACCAATCCCCGCAACTGTCGCAGGTGCAGGGCTTCGGCCCGCAGGCGATCTGCCTGCCGTTCTTTGCCGCACAGGGCGGTCATGTGACCGAAGATATCCCCGCAGCCCTGACAACGGCGGGCTTCGCAGGACGCATCCTGCCGCCCCTTGGCCTGCACCCAAAAGTGCCTGAACTGGTGGCCCAAGCGATAACCGCAGCCCATCCCGTCTGCGCGATCGAATGTCGGTACAAGGCGTAGGCTGGGTCAGGGACCCACCGCCCCTTAGACCGTGTGCAGATACAGATCGAAATCCACCTCTGACACTGTCCGCATCACCCGTGCATATTCCGCCGATTTGATCGCGGTAAAGGTGCGGTGCATGTCCTCGCCCAAAGCGTCCTTCAGAAACGCCGACGCCTTTGCCGCCTCGATCGCCGACCGCCAATCCACCGGGATCGCTGGCGCATCAGCCCCGTCGGCATAACCGTTGCCCGTGGTCTGTGGCCCCGGGTCGATCCGATGGGCCATCCCATGCCGGATGCCCGCC
>JBIHZO010000214.1:0-6137 GCA_044231405.1 Cypionkella sp.
CCAAGCAAAGTCACGGCGGTTTCCAAAGCGTTCGGCAGCACATAGGCCACTACGTCATTTTCGCCAACGCCAAGACTGCGGAACAGGTTTGCCGCCTGTGTGACCTTCGCATGCAGCGCGTTCCAGGTCAGCGTTTCGGATCGGTCCCCCGGCCCAGACGTCAGTTGATAACTGATCGCAGGCCTTGTGCCGTGTCTGGCCCGTGTGCGGCTGAGGAAATCATACATGGAATGCGCGATATCGCGGCCTTCCCAAGACGACTCAGCCTCAATAGCCTTCAGGTCTGCGCGAGATGCGAAGCTTCCCATAGTGTCCTCCCCTGACCCCTTTTTTTTGCAAAGGGTTGTTCTTTGTGGTGACAGGATGCGGGGGAATGGTGGGTTTGCCAAGAAAAACTGCAAACCCAAACGCAACGTCAAAATCCCGGAGGTAGCCGCACAGTGTCGCTGCGGCGTGCCTCGCCCAAGTCAGCCTTCAGTCCGCCCCATCGGTGAACTGCAACCGTGCCAGCCGTGCGTAAAGCCCGCCCTCGGCCACCAAAGCCTCATGGGTGCCAATCGCAGCAATCCGGCCCTGATCAAACACCACGATCCGATCAGCCCGCTTCACAGTGGCCAGACGGTGCGCCACGACCACCAAAGTGCGCCCTTGGGCCAGCCGATCCACCGCCGCCTGCACCGCACGTTCGCTTTCGGCGTCCAGCGCCGAAGTGGCCTCGTCCAGCAGCAGCACTTTGGCATCGCGCAAGATCGCCCGCGCAATCGCGATGCGCTGCTTTTGCCCACCGGACAGCATCACGCCGCGCTCCCCCAGATAGGTGCCGTAACCCTGCGGCAGCGCCGCGATGAAATCATGCGCAGCGGCCGCGCGGGCAGCTTCTTGCACTTCGGCCTCGGAGGCTTCCGGGCGGCCAAAGCGGATGTTTTCCAGCGCCGAAGCCGCGAAGATCACCGGGTCTTGCGGCACCAGTGCCATGGCACCGCGGAAATCGGCGCGCGCCATGTCGCGCAGATCGACGCCGTCCAGCCGGATTGCCCCGCTTTGCGGATCGTAAAACCGCATCAGCAGTTGCAGCACTGTCGATTTGCCCGCCCCCGAAGGCCCGACCAAGGCCACAGTTTCCCCAGCTTCCACCGTCAAGGAAACTCCATCCAATGCCGAAGTTTCAGGCCGCGCCGGATAGCGAAAGCCGACATTGTCCAGCACGATCTGCCCGCGCACAGGGCGGGGCAGCGCCACCGGTACGGCAGGGTCTTGCACCGAATCGACGGCCCCCAGCATTTCCACCAAACGTTCCGTCGCACCCGCGGCCCGCTGCAATTCACCCCAGATTTCCGATAGTGCGCCCACGGCCCCGGCCACCAGAACGGCATAAATCACGAACTGCACCAACTGCCCGGCCGACATGCTGCCCGCCTGCACGTCGCGCGCACCCATCCACAAAACCCCGACCACGCCCGCAAACACCAGAAAGATCACGATCACTGTCATCAGCGCCCGCGTCTTGATCCGGGTCTTGGCGCTGCCGAAAGAGCGTTCATTCACCGCCGCAAAGGCGCTGCGTGTCTGGCCCTCATGCGTGAAGGCCTGCACGGTCTGTACCGCCGACAGCGCCTCAGAGGCCATGCCGGACGACTGCGCGATCAGGTCCTGATTCTCACGGCTCAGCCCGCGCAACCGCCGCCCCAGCACGATGATCGGCACCACAATCGCAGGCACGACCAACAGCACCAACCCGGTCAACTTGCCCGAGGTCAGCGCCATCAGCACCAGCCCCCCCAGCAATGTCAGAAAATTGCGCAGCGCCACCGACACGGACGACCCGATCACCGACAGGATCAAAGTGGTGTCGGTGGTGATCCGGCTTAACACCTCGCCGGTCATCATCTTTTCAAAATAGGCCGGGCTCATCGACACCACACGGTCAAACAGCGCGCGGCGGATATCTGTGACCACCCGCTCACCCAACCGGGTGACGAAGTAATAGCGCACGCCGGTGCCCGCAGCCAAAAGCGCTGCAATAGCCAAAGCCGCGCCGAAGTACTGGTCCAGCAGCGTCAGATCGCCGCCGTTAAAGCTGTCCACGACACGGCGCACCGCCATCGGCAACACCAGACTGACCGTCGCCGTCAACAGCAGCGCCAGCGCCGCGATGATCACCATGGTGCGATAGGGCGCGATGAATGGCAAAAGGCCCCGCAGCGCCCCTACCTTTTTAGACCCTGCCCGCTTTGCGCTGTCGTCTTCCGCCATTTGTTCGCCCCTGCTGTGCGATTTGTTCCTAAGCCCGCAGGCCAATGCACGCAAGCGTGGCATCTGCGCACGGCTGCCATTGCCCCCCGTTCGACCGCATGGCAGGTTGACCCGAGCAGGAGCGCGCGATGACCCAGACCTACCTTGCCGCCGATGGCACCGCTTTGGCCTTTGCCGATGAAGGCGAGGGGATGCCCCTGTTGTGCCTGCCCGGCCTGACCCGCAGCATGGGTGATTTCGACTATCTGCGCCCGCATCTGCCGCCTTTGCGCCTGATCCGCGTCGATTACCGCGGGCGCGGTGGCAGCGGCTGGAGCGGCCCTGCGAGCTACACCGTCCCGCAAGAGGCGCAGGATGTTCTGGGCCTGCTGTCGCATCTTGGGCTGGACCGGGTGGCCGTGCTGGGCACCTCACGCGGGGGGCTGATCGGGATGGTGCTGGCCGCCATGGCCAAGCATCGCATGCTTGGCCTTTGCCTGAACGACATAGGGCCGGAAATCCATCAGCCCGGGCTGCGGCGGATTGCCGATTACGTCGGCCGCAATCCGGCGGCGAAAACCCATGCCGAACTTGCCGCCCGCCTGCCCAGCTATATGCCGGGTTTTGACAACGTGCCACCGGAACGCTGGCTGGCCGAGGTGCGTCTGCATTATGTTGAGACCGGCGATGGGCTGAGCATCACCTATGATCCGTCCCTGCGTGAGCCGTTCATGCTGGCGGCAACCGCGCCGCCCACCGATCTGTGGCCACTGTTTGAAGCCTGCGCCGGCCTGCCCATGGGATTGCTGCGCGGCGCGAATTCCGACCTGCTGACCCAAGCCTGCGCCGATGAGATGCGCCGCCGTCGACCGGATATGGCCTTTGCCAACGTTGCCGACCGCGCGCATATTCCATTCTTGGATGAACCCGAAAGTCTGGACGTCATTCGCACCTGGTTGCAGGCTTGCCATGACTGACATCACCCTGATCGAGACTGCAGCCAAACGTCTGCATGGCCATGCCCGTGTCACGCCGTTGCTGAACGCGCCGCTTTTGGACCAGATCGCCGGAAGACGCGTCTTTGTGAAGGCCGAATGTCTGCAATGGACCGGCAGCTTCAAGTTCCGCGGCGGCTGGTCGGCGGTGTCGGCGCTGTCGCCGGACGTGCGTGCGCGGGGCGTCATCGCGTTTTCCTCCGGCAATCACGCGCAGGGGGTGGCCTTGGCGGCCCGGATGCACGGCATTCCCGCAGTGATCGTGATGCCCGCCGATGCGCCCGCCGTAAAGATCGACAACACCCGCGCATATGGGGCCGAGGTGGTGCTTTACGACCGCGCCACGGATGACCGTGACGCGATTGGCGCAGGCTTGGCCAACACGCGCGGGCTGACGCTGATCAAGCCCTATGACGATGCGCAGGTTATTGCCGGTCAGGGCAGCGTCGGGCTGGAGATTGCCGTACAGGCGGCTGAGGCGGGGATCACCGCAGCCGCTGTCATCACCTGTTGTGGCGGCGGGGGGCTGACCTCTGGCATCGCCTTGGCGCTGGAAGCTCATGCGCCGGAGATGCGGGTGCGCACCGCAGAACCGGCCGGGTTTGATGATGTGGCACGGTCTTTGGCAGCAGGGTCGGTGCAGCGCAATGCGCAGGCCTCAGGCTCGATCTGCGACGCGATTGTCACGCCGCAACCGGGCTTGCTGACCTTTCCGATCATGCAACGGCTGTGCGGGCCAGGGCTGGTGGTGACGGATGATCAGGCGTTGCAGGCGATGGCGTTGGCCTTCGCACATCTGCGTATCGTGGTGGAACCCGGTGGGGCCGTGGCCCTTGCTGCCGCCCTGTTCGCGCCCGACCTGCCCGACACCGTGATCTGCACCGCCTCAGGGGGCAACGTCGACCCGGTGGTGTTTGCCGATGTGCTCAGGCGCTTCCCGGTTTGAAATTTCACAACATTTTCACCGGAAACAGAGTTCACGTTCTGCCTGAGCGCACCCCCGCAACCCATATGAATCATGTGGCACTCTGTCAGCCTACCTCTCCGACCTCCTTTGCAAAGATCGAACAATGCCGCTGATTTACCTTGGTGACCTGCGCCTGAACGCCTTGCTCTCTGGACCTGCCCATGGCCCGGCGGTGGTGTTGCTGCACGCACTTGGCACCACCCTGACGATCTGGGACGATCTGGTCGCCCGCCTGCCGCAAACCCTGCGCATCCTGCGCTATGACCATCGTGGCCATGGCGCATCGGACGCGCCGCAGCCACCCTATGCCATGGGTGGGCTGATCCGCGACGCCGAGCGGGTGATGGACCATTTCGCGCTGAAAGATGCGGTCGTGGTGGGGTCATCCTTGGGCGGCATGGTGGCGCAGGGGCTGGCGGTCAAGCGGCTGGACCTGGTGCGCGGGCTTGTGCTTTCGAACACCGCCGCCAAAATCGGCACGCCCGAACTGTGGGCCGCGCGCATCGCGCAGGTTCAGAAAACCGGGCTGGAGGATTACGCCGAACCCGCGATGGAGCGGATGTTTGGCCGCCGCTGGCGCGAGATCGACGGGGTGGCCCAAGTGCGCCAGATGTTGACCAAAACCCCGCCCAGTGGCTGGATCGGCTGTGCGGCCGCGATTGCCGGGACGGATTTCTACACCCCCACGGCAGGGCTGACCTTGCCCACCTTGGCCATCGCCGGCACCAATGATGGCACCACGCCACCAGACTTGGTGCGCGAAACGGCGGAGTTGATCCGAGGCCACCGCTATCATCTGATGCGGGGCGCGGGCCATTTGCCAATGGTGGATGCGCCGCAAGACTACGCCACTCTGATCACCGATTTTTTGCGCAGCATCGGCCATGTCTGAGCTTTTACTGATCCACGGCGCCTGCCTTGGCGCATGGATATGGGACCGCGTGATCCCAGACCTGACCGCCCTTGGCCACACCGCCCGCGCCATCGACCTGCCCGGCCGAAACAGCCTGACCACCTTGCCCGAACAGGTGGCTGCAATCGAAAGCGCGCTGAGGGGTCCCACCCTTCTGGTCGGCCATTCTGCCGGGGGCTTCGCGATCACCGCCGCCGCACAAACTGGCAACCCTTTGATCCGGGGCCTGATCTATGTCTGCGCCTATGTGCCCCGCCGCGGCCAAAGCCTTGCCCAGATGCGCCGCGCCGGTCCCAGCCAGCCGCTGGCCCCCGCGTTCCGGGTGGCCTTGGATCGCAAGACTTTCCGCTTTGACCCCGCACTGGCCGAAGTGCTGTTCTTTCACGATTGCCCCGAACCCATGGCCCAAGGCCTGTGTGCAGAGTCCGTGGCCCCGATGGAAACCGCCCTGCCCGACACCGCGCGGGCCGAGGCGCTGCCCCGCGCTTACATCACCTGCGCCAAAGACCGCGCGATCCCGCCCGCCTATCAGAACACCATGGCCACAGGCATCGCCTTGCGCGCCGAACTGCCCTGCGGCCATGCGCCGTTTCTGGCCATGCCCGACCGGTTGGCGGCCTGTATCAGCGACTTCACCACGCAAATGTCCTGACCATCCGCGACAATTATCGTCGCATTCTGCACAGTCAAACGCGATCACACATCTTAACCTATCGCAAATGTCAAAGGGGGCCGCGCCATGAAACTGAAAGACCTCGAGATTTTCGTCGTGGCCCCGCCGGCCCCCGGCTGGGGTGGGCGCTATTGGATTTTCACCAAGCTGACCACCGACGACGGCATCATCGGTTATGGCGAATGCTATGCCTCCACCGTCGGCCCCAAAGCCATGCGCGCGGTGATCGAAGACGTGTTTGAACGCCATATGGCGGGCGAGAACCCGGAAAACGTCGAATTGATGTACCGCCGCGTTTATTCGTCCGGATTCACTCAGCGCCCCGACCCCACCGTGATGGGCGCGTTTTCCGGGTTG
>JBIHZO010000215.1:0-6128 GCA_044231405.1 Cypionkella sp.
GATGTGCTTTTGGGTGGGCAGAAGACCCGAGCCGTTGACCTCGTGCATTGACAGGATGGCGTCGTTGCAGGGGTGGTAGGCGTAGTGGCAGGTGGGGCGGTAGACGGCCTGATCGCCGTCCCAGACTGTGTAGTAATCCGGGATCGACAGGGATTCATTATGGGTGACAACATAGCCGAATTGCGCCCCCGCACTGGGGCACCATGACCGCACGCGGGTGTCTGCACCCGGACGGTCGATCCAGATCGCATAGCCGGGGCCATGATCAAACGCGTGGCCGTGGGGGGGCAGCTTTTTCTCATGCGTGCCCCAGCCCAATTCGGCGGGCTGATAGCCTTCGGACAGCAGGCCATCCACCGACCAAGTATTGACAAAGACCCCCAGCGGCTTGGGTTTGTCAGAGATCTGGGTGTCACGTTCCGACACATGCACGCCTTTGACGCCCAAAGTCTGCGCCAACTGCGCCCAATCGGTTTGCGTCACCGGGGCAGCATCAACGCCGGTATCTGACGCCAGCCGCAGCAGCGCCTCTTTGAACAGCCACGACACCATGCCGGGATTGGCACCGCAGCACGATACCGCCGTCGGTCCGCCGACAAACTGCTTGCCCAAGGCGCGGACCTTTTCACGCAACGGGTAATTGGTGCGCTCGGCATTCGGCAGTGGCGAGCCGAAATAGAACCCCGGCCAAGGTTCGACAACCGTGTCGATATACTGCACGCCCAGTTCCTGGCACAACAGCATCAGCTCGATCGAGTCCACATCCACCGACAGATTGACCACAAAGCCGCGCCCATGCGGGAACAACCCGCGCAACACCGTGTCGAAATTCTCGGGTGTCAACGCGGTTTGCAGATGCCGGATGCCGTGTTCGGCCAAAAGATGCGCGAAGTCGCCTGAAGGTTCGATCACGGTGAACTGGCTGCGGTCAAAGCCGATGTGACGCAGGATCAACGGCAAGGTGCCCCGGCCAATCGAGCCGAAGCCGATCATCACCAAAGGCCCGTCGATGCGGGTATGAACGGTATGGGTCATTGTGTCCTTAATGCTTGTCGGTCTTGGCCGACAGCCAGTCCATCAGTGCCAGCAACACACCGGAAATGACGAAGGTCAGGTGGATGATCACCATCCACTGCAGGGTTTGCATCGTCACGGTGTAGGCGGATTCGGATTTTCCCAGCGACATGAACACTTTCAGCAGATGTATCCCCGAAATCGCCACAATGGACGCGATCAGCTTCATCTTCAGGCCCGAGAAGTCCACCTTGCCCATCCAGTCGGGCCGATCCGTGGTGTCTTTGATGTCCAGTTTGGATACGAAATTCTCGTAGCCCGAAAACAGCACGATCAGCAAAAGATTGGCTGCAAGCGTCAGATCGATCAGCGTCAGCACTGCCAGAATGCCCTGATCCGCAGTCATGGTCAGGGCTTTGGGCACATAATAAGCCAGCTCTTTCAAGAAGATTACGGCCATCATCGCAAGGCTGATCACCAGTCCCAGATACATCGGCGCCATCAACCAGCGGCTGGCAAACAGGCCCTGTTCAAACTTGGTTTCAATGCTGGGTTTGTCAGTCATGGCATTCCTCGGGTTGAAAGCGAAAGGGCCCGCCACACAGGCGAGCCCCCCAACTGCCAAAAGGGGCAGAGATCAGTTTTTGGCGTAGTATTCAACGACCAGGTTCGGTTCCATCTGAACCGGATAGGGCACATCGCCCAGACCGGGGGTACGGATGAACTTCACGGTCAGTTTGTGGTTGTCGACTTCCAGATAGTCCGGCACGTCACGCTCGGTCAAAGCCAGCGCTTCGACGATGATCGCCAACTGACGCGACTTTTCACGGACGGCGATGATGTCGCCTTCCTTGACGCGGTACGAGGCGATGTTGACGCGGCTGCCGTTCACGGTGACGTGGCCGTGGTTCACGAACTGACGCGCTGCGAACACGGTCGGAACCAGCTTGGCACGGTAAACGACGGCGTCCAGACGACGCTCCAGCAGACCCACCAGCATCTCGCCGGTGTCACCCTTGACGCGCTCGGCCTCGGTGAAGATCTTGCGGAACTGCTTTTCGGTCAAATCGCCGTAATAGCCCTTCAATTTCTGCTTGGCGCGCAACTGCGTACCGAAGTCCGACAGCTTGTTCTTGCGACGCTGGCCGTGCTGGCCCGGGCCGTATTCGCGCTTGTTCACCGGGGACTTCGGACGGCCCCAGATGTTTTCGCCCATGCGGCGGTCAATTTTATACTTGGCAGACGTGCGTTTTGTCACGGCTGATCTCCTTCAGTTATGTTTGCTCTTTCGGCTGGTCCAAAAACCGGTTCACACTTTTTGGGCCTCAGAGCGTTACGAAGGGCGTTGTCCTTTACCCGAAGGCCGACAGGGTTCTTCTTGCGAAGTCCACCAACACCAATGAAAAGCCCCGGACTTTCATCCGGGACTTGAGCGGCTTATACAGTCGGTCGGGGCGGAGTCAACACAGCGACCGCAGAAAACCGCCCTTGATTTCATCTGTCCCGCAATATCCTCGGCGGGGAGGTTGGGGGGGGGCAGACAGCCTCCCTGATCATTCGCGGAAAAATCGTCACGCCGCCAATTCATGCCGCAGGATTGCAGCCTCTGACGCCGAGATGTTGCGGCGCGCATAATCGCCATAGGCATGCGGATTGGCCTCGATCCCCGGCAGGATGTTCAGCAAGCCCGCGCGCTGGCTTTCCTCGACGGTGTCGAGCGCCGTGTTGGACGGGTGGAAGCTTTCGGTTTCCAGCCCATTGGCCCAGACGATGTTGTGATTTTCCAACAGGATATGCACATAAGTCACTTCGCGCAGAAGGTGATCGACCATGATCGACCCATCGTTGAGAAGGTCTTCGGCGGCCACCAGAACCTCGGGGGTGTTGAACAGCGCCTGCGCCGCCGCCCCCTTGATCAGCATGCGGTGCTGCGGCGACACCAGCAGATCATCCTCGGGCCGACCGACCCCCAAGGCCCCGGCGCGAAAGCGGATCGGGCGCAGGTGGGGCATGGCGTAAAGCCGCGCGCCGCTCATCCGACGATGACCGGACCAAAGCACCGGCTGCGGGCCGTTGTCTCGGGTCTGGATCAGATCGCCCGGGCGCAGGTCGCGGATCTGCCGGGCGCCATCAGGTGTCAGCAACCGCGTGTCGGGAGTGAAGCAAATGACGCCGCCCGCGACCCTTGCCCCCGCCCCGGAATGGGTGCGGTCCACCGAGGTGCGCACCACCCACAGGTCCTGATCGCTGGGCGGCAGATCACCCACCAGCATCAACAGCCGCGCGCCAGTGTCGGGCACCGGAATGATGGTCACGGTAAAGCTTTGATGCCCATCGGTGACGATAAAGCCCTGATCGGGCAGGTCGGGGATAACATCGGGCGCATCGACATCGGGGTGCGCGTCAGTGCCGACCGCCACCCCCACCAGACGCCGCACCATGCGCGCCGCCCGCTTTCGTATATCCGCCGCCCCCTCAGCCCCTTCCAGAAGTAGCAATCCCTGCGGACCGTCGACGCGGACAGCCGCGCCCGTCCAGCGCCAAGCGGCGCCGACGGCAAGAAGATCCAGTGACGCGGCCTTGAGGCCGTCTACTTCTGTTTGTGACCAGGATATGACGAACGTGCCCAAAGAGCCCGTTTTCATGCCTGTTTGCCTGCTCGTTTATTATTTCTTATCCAGAAACGTTAACAAGAAGTTGACGGCAATTCTATGTCATTTTAGCAACAAAGCTGCGGAATTTGGGCCTAAAACTTCAGGTTGAGATTCAGCGCCCCAACAACCTGCCCCTGCGGCTGCTCTTCAAACTCGCGCCCCAGATAGCTAAGCCCATAGAAAGCCGAGGCTTTCTTGCCTTGCCAATGCACGCCCGCCCGCAGACGGCTGCGATTCTGCGCCAAAGTGGCGGCCTCACCCGACGGCAACAGATTGCTGTCAAACACTTGCGCAACATCGCCGCCGACCACCAGAGAGAAGGCCTGATCCCGCGTGCCTTCCACGGCGCGGTAGCGTTGGCCAGTGCCAGGATCGCGCAGCATCAGGTCATCCTGACCCAAGCGGCCGATCACCAGATCGCCGCCGACGCGCACAAAGGTTTCCAGCCCTGCCTGCGCCTCGACAAAAGCGCGAAAGGTGGCATTGTCGCCAAGCGCAACAGAGCGGCCAAGTTCGGCGACAAGCGTCGGGTACACCGCATTGCCAACCTGATTGCCTGCGACTTGCGGCTTGGGCATGTCCAGAAGCTCGTGGATGAAGTCCTGAAACGCGCTGATCCCGGTTTGCGGCCCCGAGAACACCAGATCGGCCCCAAGGCTGACCTCATTGCCGCGCCAGTCATGGTGGCTGTGCATGCCAAAGCTCAGCAGGGCCGCATATCGGCGGTCACCCTTGTCAGGCTTGGACAGATTGGCCGGGGCGATGGTTTCGGCGCGGGCGCGGAATTCCAGAATGTCGCCCATCTGCTTGGGCAAATCGCCGGACCAGCTGTAACCACGCACGCGGCTGACGGTGTAGGCCCCGGTGCGCCAGCGATCATCGGCATCGCCGATCGCGTCATTGGTGAACAGGCGGCCCCAGCCCAGCGTCACGCGGTCTTCGGCCAATGCGGGACCCGCGAGCGCCGCAACGAGAATTCCTGCCGCCAAAAGCGTCTTGACCATATCCAACATTCCCAAATCTGCCGCCCCCAGCGCGTTCAACCTACAATGGTTGAGCTTTGTCTGCCAGCTTCTTGGAAACAGGCATATATCGGCGATGCAACTTCTGTTGCCCAAATGTCAGAAATCAAGGCGACTGATACGATCCCGACATTGGCGAAGTAGAGCGCAAGGAACTGCGCCTACCCCGCCAAAAAACGCCATGATCATAAATCCCTGATCACAGCTGTGGAGATCTGCGTCGTATCAGCCGCATTTCGAATGACCGCAATCACTGCAGGTCATGCACCCTTCTTTCATCTGCATGGCGTAACTGCCGCAGGATGGGCAGGCCTTGCCACGCGGGGCCTCGCCCACACGCATCACCTCGACCTGCGGGTCCGATTTCAGGCCCATACCCTCGCCCTCGATGAAGCCGATCGACACCAGATGGCGTTCGATCACGCCGCCGATCGCGGCCAGAATGGACGGGATGTAACGGCCCTCCATCCAAGCGCCGCCGCGCGGATCGAACACGGCTTTCAACTCTTCAACCACAAAGGAAATATCGCCACCGCGCCGGAACACTGCCGAAATCATGCGGGTCAGCGCCACGGTCCAGGCAAAATGCTCCATGTTCTTGGAGTTGATGAACACTTCGAACGGGCGCCGATGCCCGGCGATGATGATGTCGTTGATGGTGATGTAAAGCGCGTGTTCGCTGCCCGGCCACTTCACCTTGTAGGTCTGCCCCTCCAACGCCGCCGGGCGGTCCAAGGGTTCGGTCAGATAGACCACCTCGCCGCCTTGGGCGACTTCGGGAGACTCGGCGGGGATCTTGTCGCTGGCTTCAGACACCGTCAGAACCGACCCGGTGATCGCGTTGGGCCGGTAGGTGGTGCAGCCTTTGCAGCCCTGATCCCAGGCGGCCATGTAAACCTGCTGGAAATCGTCGAAGCTGATGTCTTCGGGGCAGTTGATGGTCTTGGAGATCGAGCTGTCCACCCACTTCTGCGCCGCCGCCTGCATGCGCACATGGTCCAAAGGCGGCAGGGTCTGAGCGTTGACGAAATAGTCGGGCAGCGCGGTGTCACCCTTCAATTCACGCCACAAGCGCACGGCGTAATCCACGACTTCCTCTTCGGTGCGGCTGCCGTCTTTTTGCAGAACCTTGCGGGTGTAGGCATAGGCAAACACCGGCTCGATGCCGCTGGAGACGTTGCCCGCATAAAGGCTGATGGTGCCGGTCGGCGCGATGGAGGTCAGCAGCGCGTTGCGGATGCCATGGGTGCGGATGGCGTCGCGCACGTCGGCATCCATCTGCATCATGTTGCCGCTGGCAAGGTAGGAATCGGCGTCAAACAGCGGGAAAGCGCCCTTTTCCTTCGCAAGGTCCACCGACGCCAGATAAGATGCCCGCGCAATTGCGTGCATCCAGGCTTCGGTCTGCTCTGCGGCCTCGGGCGAGCCATAGCGCAGT
>JBIHZO010000216.1:0-6125 GCA_044231405.1 Cypionkella sp.
CTCCGGACGGCCTCACGCAGCCGGGACTGGTCGTCAGAACATCCACCTCGCCGCCATCGCCGGTGGGCGGCGCAGGGAGCGACGATGCCAAGCGTGATCTTCTGTGCGGTTGGCACATGCAGCAGGCGGGGGTGTGGGACAAAGCCCATTGGTTGGATCACAACCTCTGCCGCAGGGCCTGTCGGCAGACCTGCGAACAGCGCATTCACCGCCGCACCCGGCTGCGCTTTGGTCAGCGCCCCGGCCACGGCGTTTTCACCCAACATCAGATCACGTTCCTGTTGCAGGATGGCGAAGTCAGATGGCCCGGAACCCCGATCCAGCGGCACCAGATCAAAGACCTTCGCCAGCGTCGCATTCGCTTTGGACGCAGAGCCGACAGGCACTGCCAGCCAACAGACTGTGACATGGGACCTGGGCTGGGCGTCGCTGTCACGGTTGGCCAGATCATCCGTGGCCCCAAGCGTTCAACCCAGCCAGATGTTCGACATAATGGCCAAGGCCTTGGGTGTAGGGAGTGTCGATTCCCCCCGATTGCACGGTGTTGAACGCCTCGACAACATCAGGGCAGGCAGGGATCAAGCAGGCTGCGCAAAATGCGCCGGGCGACAGCGGCGGCAGGGTGTCGGAGGGGTTTCAAGCAAGCTGGCCCGGGCGCAGGTCAAACCGAAATGGACTTGCGCTCACCGTTGCTCCAAGGCCGGGAACAAGCCATTCTCACCAAATGAGGCGTCGCAAACCATCCGCCTGCGTTCAACGAGGGGGTTGAATTGCTCGACAGGATCAATCACGACATCAAAACGCCCAACAGAAAGGGACGCGATGTCTTGTCGCAAAATGACCCAGACAGACCTGGATGCGGTTGTCGCCATTCACCAACGCGCCTTCAAGGGATTCTTTCTGACCCGGATGGGGCCAAGGTTTATCAGGGCCTATTATCAGGCGGTGTTGGATTTTGAGGCAAGCATAGCACTCTTGGACTGCGGCACCGCACCAAACGAAATCCTTGGCTTTGCGGTTGGATTTCGCGATCCGCAGGGTTTCTATGCCTTGTTCAGCGGTCGTCGCAAGCGGCTGGTTGGCGCCATCCTTGTGGCGGTGTTGCGCGATCCGGCTCTGGTCATGGAAATCTATCGCAACACACGGCGCATCCAGACGCAGGCACAAACCGCGGTGGACTCTGTGGAATTGTCATCGATTGCCGTGGCGGTGCCAAATCGGGGCGTTGGCAGTGCCTTGCTGGATGAATTTGTATCCGCCGCGCGTCAGGGTGGCGCGCAGCACTTGGCGCTGACCACCGATTCCGTTGGCAATGATGATGTGAGAAAATTCTATGAGGCGCGCGGTTTCACATTGAAGGGCTTTGAAGATCGCGGCGACCGTCGCCTTTTGCACTATCAGCGGGCCTTGGGATAGGGGCCCTGCGGTGCCCAAGCCTGCGCCCCCGCGATATCGGCCGCAGGCAAATGCACCTTGCGCCCCAGCACATGCGCCACAATCGCCCAGACCGTCAGCGCCACATAGCCCAGATCGCCGATGAAACTGGCCCGCTGCATGTAGGCCCGCTCCAGCGCCAGTTTCGGCGGCAACAGATTGCGCGCATAGCTGCCTTCGGGATCATTGTCGTCAAGCAACGCCTCGCCAAACACGTAGCCATAGACGGCACCCGGACTTGTGACCCCCGGCGCGACCATAAGAGTTTCCCTCATCCAATCGGTATAATCACGGTCGACGATCTTTGGGTCTTCCGGGCGTGGCCCGACAAGTGACAGATCGCCGATCAGGATGTTCCAAAACTGCGGCAACTCGTCAATCTTAAGCCTGCGCAGCAGCATTCCGAAGGCAAAGATGCGCTTGTCGCCGGGCGCTGTAATGGCGCTTTGCTTGTCCGAGTCCAGATGCATGGTGCGCAGCTTTAGCATTGCGAAGGGTTGCCCTCCAAGGCCAGCCCGCTTGGCCACATACAGAACCGGCCCCGGCGACGTGAGTTTTATGCCCAGGGCAGCCACGACCAGGATCGGTGCCAAAGCGATCAATGCCGCGGCCGCCAGCCCAATGTCGAAAAGCCGCTTCATTGCCCGTCCAGCAGGCGTGCGGTTCTGCACGGTGGTCACGCGTTGACACGCAAAACGCCACGCACGACCTCGATAACCCGGTCCTGTTCGGCGTCGGTCATGTCCATGAAAAGCGGCAGCGAGACGCAGCGGTTGAACACGGCGTCGGCTTGCGGAAACTTTGCGCCTTCACAGAAGGGCTTCCACACCGTCATCTGATGCAGCGGGCGGTAGTGTACCGAAATGCCGATGCCCTGCTCTTTCAGCGCAGCGATAAAGTCGTCGCGGTTGACGCAGGCTTCGGCGCGCAGCTGCACGATGTAGAGATGCCAGGAATGGGCGTCGCCTTTGGCTGGATGCGGCGGCAGGATCAGCGGCAGGTCTGCAAAGGCTTCGTCATAGCGGGCGGCACGGGCGGTGCGGATCTCTCCAAAGCCGTCAGAACGTTTCAGCTGAACAAGACCAATCGCCGAGGCGAGGTCGGTCAGGTTGTATTTGAAACCCGGCGCAACCACGTCATAAACCCAGCCCGCGCGCGGATCGGTAAAGCGTTTGAACACATCACGATCAATGCCGTGCAGCCGCATGACTTTGGCGCGGGCGGCAATCACAGGATCGGCTGTCACCAGCATGCCACCTTCGCCGGTGGTCATCGTCTTGTTGGCATAAAAGCTGAAGGCCGTCACGTCCGCGCCGCATTTGCCAACCGTCTGGCCTTGATGATGCGCGGGCAAAGCATGCGCGGCGTCGTCCAGAATGCGCAACCCGTGGGCATCAGCCAGCGCGCGCAAGGCCGTCATGTCACACATGCGCCCGGCAAAATGCACGGGCATGATGACCTTGGTTTTTGGGGAAATGGCGGCCTTTACCGCCGCCACGTCAACGCACAAGGTGTCCGCGTCAATATCGACCAGAACAGGCGTTGCCCCCAAATACCGCACGACCTCTGCGGTGGCGGTGAAAGTGAGGGTCGGGACAATCACCTCATCCCCCGGCCCCACACCCAAAGCCTCCAGCCCCAGATGAAGCGCTGCCGTGGCCGAATTGACGGCAATAGCCTCAACTCCGCCGCCGAGGTAATCGGCAAAGGCCGCCTCAAAAGCGGCGGTTTTGGGCCCTGTTGTCAACCAGCCCGACCGCAAGCATTCGCTGACGGCTGCAATTTCTTCTTCACCAATGGAGGGGCGGAAAAAAGGAACGTTGGCTATGGTCAAGTTGTTTCTCCTGAAACAGCAGCGAGGGGAAACCCACCGCGCCGAAATTTATTTATCAAATCAATGGTTTGCGAAATACCAACCTGACGCCGCAAGCGGAGCATGTAAAAGTCATGTCCGTTGCGGCCCATTTTCTGGCGGCGGTCAGGACTGTCTTGCAACAAAGCCGTGACGCTGGCAACCAAAGCCGATGCGTCCCCGGGCGTGAACACATAGCCCGCATCCGCTTGGCGCACCAGATCGGCCGCATCGCCCGCAACGCCCATCAGGATGGGACGCCCGGCGTAAAGATAGGCCTGGGTCTTCGACGGGATCGTGATGCGGAACAACGGATCGTCGTTCAAATGCACCAGCAGCGCATCAGCCACCGCCAGAAAGCGTTGCACCTCAGCCAAGGGAACCCGCGGCAGAAAGCGGACGTTCTGCAAGTTCATCTGCTGCACTTTGGCCTGCAGCCTGTCGCGTTCGACCCCGCCACCCATGAGGTAGAACACGCAGGCAGATTGCGCGCTCTGCAATGTGTCGGCGGCCTCAAGCACGGTATCAAGCTGCTGTGCTGCCCCCATGTTGCCCGCGAACAGCACGCGAAAGCCATCTGCCGGATCGAACCCTTCGGGCAGGGTCACCGCCTTTGGCAGCGGTGTCTCTTCGGCCCAGTTGAGAACGACCGAAATCTTGTCAGCATGCACACCGCGTTCGACCAGCAGCGCCTTGAAGCCCGGAGACAATACAATGATATGGGCGCACCCCCGGTAAAGCAGATTGCAGGCGGCATTGGCCAGCCACAGCACAGCCTTGTTGCGCATCATCCCTGATGATCCCAAGGAGTCCGGCCACATATCCTGTATATCGACGACCACCGGCGTCCGCCGGAAAAAACCGGCGGCAACGGCGGCCAAACCGGCCGTAAGCGCCGGATAATAGACATAGATCAGGTCAGCCCTTTTTGCACGCAAGGTCATATACAAGAACGACGTGATCATGAAGCTGACATAGGTCAGGATCCGGCGCACAGCCGAGCGGTCATGCGACGGGTACATGGCCAGCCGCGTGACTTGAGTGTCGGCGATCCGATCGCGCTGCAATGCCCTGATCTTGTAGCCGCCATACACCTTGCCGCCCGGATAGTTCGGGAATCCGGTGACGACCTCAACCTCAAAACCATGCGTGGTCAATCCGCCAACGAAATCCATTCCCTTGAACGTGGGTTCAGGATCGAAAAGCTGGCTCAGATGGATGATCCGCGGTGGGTTTTGCGGCTTGGTGGTCATGACAGATCGTTGGTGCGGATACCGTCCCACCCGTTCGACAGCTTGGCGGTGCCCAATATCAGCGACACCACCCGCTCTGACGTGTTGGTCACGCAATAGTCGGCGGGCACAGGCCGGGGCGCGCCGGTCCGAACGCGTTCGGCGGCAAAGCGGGTGACGGCATCGACCCCGTTCAGAATGGTGGCACAATCAAGGCCCGTCATCAGAATGCAGCCGACATCCAACCCTTCAGGACGCTCTATTGCATCGCGTGGGGTGATGGCGGGAAAGCCCAGCATAGAGCTTTCTTCTGCAATCGTACCCGAGTCAGAGATCGCGCAGAAAGCCTTCATTTGTAGATGATTGTAGTCGTAAAATCCGAAGGGTTTCATCCATTGGACCCGAGCATCCAAGGCTGTATCGGTCAGCATTTCAAGGCGCTTGCGCGTCCGGGGATGGGTCGAGACGATGACCGGCATGTCATACTTGGCGCCCAGCGTGTTGAGCGCCAGAACCAGTTGCTGCAGCCGGTCGGAACTGTCGACGTTCTCTTCGCGGTGCAACGACACAATGAAATACCGCTGCTCGGTCAGGCTCAGCCGCGACAGAACATCAGAGGCCAGGATGCGCGGGTGGTAATGGTCCAGAACTTCGCGCATGGGCGAGCCAGTCAAATAGATGCGGCGATGCTGAATCCCTTCTGCCAACAGATGGCGGCGGGCGTGTTCGGTATAGACAAGATTGAAATCCGAAATGTGATCGACCAATTTGCGATTGGTTTCCTCTGGCACGTTGCGATCAAAAGACCGGTTGCCCGCCTCCATGTGATAGACCGGGATTTTCATCCGCCGCGCCATGATGGCCGAAATCGCCGAGTTGGTGTCGCCCAGCACAACCACGGCGTCCGGGCGTTCCAAGCTCAGAACCCGTTCGCTTTCGATCAGGATCTTGCCAAGTGTCTCGCCCAAGGACCCGCCGCCGGTGCCAAGGAAATGGTCGGGCTTGCGCACGCCCAAGTCCTCAAAGAACACCTCGTTCAACTCATAGTCCCAGTTCTGCCCGGTGTGGACGATCACATGGTCGGTGAAATCATCCAGACGCGCCATCACCCGCGACAGGCGAATGATCTCGGGCCGGGTTCCGAGGATGGTCATGACTTTGAGTTTTTTCATATTTGTTTTCCCAATACAGGGTCAAAGAACGTGTCAGGGGCCTGGGGGTCAAACAGGTCATGCGTCCAGAACAATGTCAGCAGCGGATTGTTGCCGATATTCTCGATGGAATGGGTGTGCAATGTGGGCATGTCGACGGCGGCGGGCTGATCGCCGGACACCCGGTACTCCCAGACCTGCCCAGTCAGCACCTTGCGGACGCGGATCACCGCCTCACCTTGGATCACCAGAAAGCGCTCGACCTTGTTCAGGTGGAAATGATCACCCCGCGTGATCCCCGGCAGAGTCGTTGTCAGGAACGTCTGCCCCCCGCCACCCCCCTTCACCGCCTCAAACAACGTGCCCCGCGCATCGGTGTTCAACGTCATCGGACGTGGGAACCCACCCGGATAAAGGGCAGCGCGATAGCTGTTGAACAGCGCAAGCGTGAAAGGA
>JBIHZO010000217.1:0-6120 GCA_044231405.1 Cypionkella sp.
TGGGAACTGGCCGACGAGTGAGCGCCGACTGAGCAGCTGTAAAACGGAGCGGCCGCGCCGCGCGGCCTTTGTGTCGCGCCCCCGGCTGCGCCGGGCGCGGTCGGGCCGATGCGCTCCGTGCAGGAATCTCCGCAAAACAGCAGCCGTTGGTGTTGCGGACTGACCGGGTCAGGCGATGACGATCAGTTCGGCCTGCCGCCGATCCATGTGGCACGGACAGCGCGGTCATCTCCCATCATGATGGTTGGAAAGATCGCTTGCCAGATATCGCCCGCGCGGCGGGTGGCCTGTTCTATGGCGGGAGTGGATTGCAGATCGAGGATGGTCAGATCGGCCTCCATCCCCGGCGCAATGTTGCCGATCTGGTGTTCGGCGTGCAGGGCGCGGGCAGAGCCGACGGTGGCCAGCCACCACAACTGGCTGGGGTGCAGCGCTTGGCCACGCAGTTGCGCCACCTCATAAGCCGCAGCCATGGTGTGTAGCATGGAAAAACTGGAGCCGCCGCCGGTGTCGGTGGCGAGCCCGACGCGCAGGGTCCGGGCAAGGCCCATGTCGAACAGGCCGGACCCGATGAAGGTGTTTGAGGTCGGGCAATGGACCAAAGACGCGCCTGCTTCGCGCAAGCGGTCCTTTTCGCGGGCGGTCAGATGAATGGCGTGGCCGTAGACCGCACCGGTCCGCAGCAGGCCCTGGGATTCGTAGGTGTCCAGATAGTCGCGCGATTGCGGGAACAGGTCTTTGACCCATGCGATTTCATCGACCTGTTCGGAAAGGTGGGTCTGCATCAGGCAATCGGGGTACTCGTGCCAAAGTTGCCCCATGGCCGCCAATTGTTCTGGCGTTGAGGTTGGTGAAAAGCGCGGCGTGATGACGTAAGACAGTCGGTCTACGCCGTGCCATTTCTGCAGCAGGCGTTTGCTGTCGTCATAAGCCGATTGCGGGGTGTCGCGCAGGGCTTCGGGCGCGTTGCGGTCCATGCAGGTTTTGCCGGCATAGGCGCGCAGGCCCCGTTTCTGGGCGGCAGTGAAGAACGCATCCACTGACTCCGGGTGGATGGTGGCATAGCTGCACATCGAAGTGGTGCCATGGGCGCGGGCCAGATCGAAGTAGCGGTTGGCCACGTCATCCGCGTAATCGCGCGAGGCAAAGCGCATCTCTTCGGGGAAGGTGTAGCTGTTGAGCCAATCGATCAGCCGCTTGCCCCAAGACGCGATGATGGCGGTTTGCGGGTAGTGCACATGGGCATCGACGAAGCCTGCCGAAATCAGGCAGCGGCCATAATCGGTGACGTTTGCCTGCGGGTGCTGCGCGCGCATCTGGTCTGCAGGGCCGACCGCCACGATCTTGCCTGCATCGACCACGACCGCGCCGTGGCTTTCGTGCCTCGCCGCGTCGGGACCGCTGGCAAAGGGGTCGCCGGTGAAGGACAGCACCTGCCCCAGGAGAATATTGGTCATTGCATACTCCGCTTGCCAAACCCTGTTAGACTATAGGCTTATGAAATGGCGGTAAATTTCCGCGCACCCTCTGTTTCTAAGAAACAGCTTTCGTTAAAGAGGGGGAATAGGGGGCGCTTATGGCCGAAAATCTGGCATTAATGGACGAGGATGAGGTGCACGCAGATCGCGTGGCGGCCATTCTGGAGGCTGTTGAAGCGGGCGATGCGGCACGGTTGGCACATTTGCTGGAACCTTTGCACGCGGCGGATATCGCTGACTTGCTGGAGCAGATTGGCGGATCGGATCGCCGGGCGCTGCTGGCGCTTTGGGCCGGGGAAATCGACGGCGAGTTGCTGTCGGAACTGGACGAGTCCATCCGCGAGGAGGTCATCGAATCGCTGCCGCGCGAGGTGGTGGCCGAAGCCATGCGCGAATTGGATTCCGATGACGTCGTGGATATTCTGGAAGATCTGGATGCACCGCAGCAGGACCTGATTCTGGGCGCGCTGACCCATGCTGACCGGGCCGCAGTTGAGGCGGCGCTGGCCTTTCCGGAGGAGTCTGCGGGACGGCTGATGCAGCGCGAGGTGGTGGTGGCCCCCGAGCACTGGACAGTGGGCGAAGCCATTGATTTTTTGCGCGAAAATGATCATTTGCCAGACCAGTTCTACCATGTGATCCTGACCGATCCGCGGATGAAACCGGTGGGCTATGTGACGCTGGGGCGGCTGCTGTCCTCGCGCCGTGATGTGCGGTTGAAGGATATTCTGGAGGACAGCTTCCGCACGGTTCCGGCGACGGAATCAGAGGCGGACGTGGCCTATATGTTCAACCAGTATCATCTGATTTCTGCGCCCGTGGTTGATGATTCGGGGCGGTTGGTGGGGGTGATCACCATTGATGACGCCATGAACGTCTTGGACGAAGAGCATGAGCAAGACATGCTGCGCCTTGCCGGCGTGGGCGACGATTCGAGCCTGTCGGACGGGGCCTTTGCGACAGCGCGGCAGCGGTTGCCGTGGCTGGTGGTGAACTTGTTTACGGCGTCTTTGTCGGCCTTTGTGATCTCGCAGTTTCAATCGACGATCACCTCGCTGGTGGTGCTTGCCGCACTGATGCCGATTGTTGCGTCAACGGGGGGGATTGCCGGGACTCAATCTCTGGCAGTGGCGGTGCGGGCACTGGCGACGCGCAGCCTGACCTCTGCCAATGCCAAACGGGTGGTGTTGCGTGAGCTGATGGGGGGGATTCTGAACGGTGTCGGACTTGCTCTTATCCTTGGGATGGCCGGGTTCTTGATCTTTGGCGATTGGAAACTCGGGGTGGTTCTGGGCGTCGCTATGATCTGCAACCAGATCGTGGCGGCGATGGGCGGGGTGCTGGTGCCTTTGGGGCTTAGCCGGATGAAGTTGGATCCAGCGCTGGCCTCGGGCACCTTTGTGACAACGCTGACCGATGTGCTGGGCTATCTGACCTTTCTGGGGTTGGCGAGCATGTTCCTGTTATGATGGACAAATCCGAAGCCCGAAAGGCTGCGTTCGCGACCCGCAAACAGGCCTTTGCTGCAGGGCAGGGGCAGGCGGCCGAGATTTTGGCGGATTATCTGGCGGCTTACCAAGGCGCTGCGCTGTCGGGATACATGGCGATGCGAACCGAAATTGATCCGACGGCTGCGATGGCGGCGCATCTGGGGCCGGTCTGCGTGCCGGTGATTGTGGCGCGCGCGCAGGCTTTGTGGTTTCGCGAATGGACACCCGGTTGTGCGATGCAGATGGGGGAATTTGGCGCGGAAATCCCGGAGGATGGCGGCTGGATCGAACCTTCGGTGCTGATCGTGCCGCTGCTGGCCTTTGATGCGCGTGGGTTCCGGCTGGGCTATGGCGGCGGGTTTTACGACCGCACGCTGGAGGCTTTGCGGGCGCGCAGGCCGACAATTGCGGTGGGGTTTGCGTTTTCGGCGCAGGAAATGGACGCGGTTCCGATCGACGAAACCGATCAGAGGCTGGATGCGATTGTCACCGAACAGGGCGTTCGCCGGTTTGACCCGGCCTGATCGAATCGGCCGATCAGCGTTTCAGTGGCTGATTCGGACACCCGATCAGCAGCGCTGATGCAGTGATCCGATCAGACTGATCGGATCACTTCGCAATCGTCTCATCTTTGACAAACATGTTGCCCCAGGCGCGGTCGATCAGATCCGGCGTCATCTGATAGGGAATGTTCTCAAACTCACAAATCGAGATCATCTGGTCAATCAGAAAGGTCGGCTGATAGTTGGCGAAGTTGTTGTTAATGGTCGGATATTTCGACTTCAACAGATGGATGATCGCCTTTTCGTCCAGTGGCATCTTCTTTTTGCGCGCCACCATAGCAAAGATTTTCAGGAACATTTCCTGATTGGGGCCGTCGATCTTGATCTTGAAGAAAATCCGCCGCAGGGCCGCGCCGTCGAAAATCTCATTCGGGTGGAAGTTGGTGGAAAAGATCACCAGCGTGTCAAAGGGCACGGTGAATTTTTCACCCGATTGCAGCGCAAGAATGTCACGGCTTTCTTCCAGCGGCACGATCCAGCGATTGACCAGTTTCTGCGGCGGCTCTGACTGGCGACCCAAGTCGTCGACGATGAAAATTCCGCCAGAGGCCTTCAATTGCAGCGGTGCCTGATAGGTGCGGGCGGTGGGATTGTATTTCAAATCCAACATGTCCAGCGTCAGTTCGCCGCCCGTGATCACCGAAGGGCGCTCGCAGAACACATAGCGGTTGTCATAGCGGTTGCCAGTGCGGCGCAGGCTGTTGGGGTCATCGACGGATTCTTCGGCTGCCGAATGGACGATTGGATCATAAACCGTGATCACTTGACCCGAGTATTCCAGCGCGCGCGGGATGTAGATTTTATCGCCCAAAGCCGCGCGGATACCATTCGAGATCGAGGATTTTCCGTTGCCGGGCGGGCCATACATCAGGATTGATCGGCCAGAAGTTACCGCAGGACCAAGATTTCCGATCAGGTCAGGCGGCAGAATCAGATGACCCATGCCCTGCATCAACTCGGGCCGGGTCAGCCGGATGTTGCGCACCGATTGACGCTTCATCTGCTCGGAATAAGCGGCCAAGGGCACCGGCATCGCACCGTAATACTCCGACTGTGCCAGCGCATCCAGCGCACGGGCCTTGCCGGCATCGGTCAACTGATAGCCCATTTCATTGGCCGAGGTGGCATGCATGGTACCCGTGGCCTCCAGCAGGCGCTGGCCACGGGCTGCATCCACCAGGGCTTGGGTCAACTGCACCGGCAGGCAGATCACGCGGGACAGTTCGCTGACCATATCAAGGTTCATGCGGAACATGGTTTTCAGCAGGATGTCGCGCATCATCACCGGGGACAGGCCGGTTTCGGCCGCCGTGCGCGGCTGCGGCGGGGCGGTGACGCCCATCGGCACTTGTACGTTCATTCCCTGCTCCTGTCCGGATTCAGGCGCGGATTGCGCCCAAGCGGTCAACAATCAGGTGAATGCCTTAGAAAAGGGGCCAGACTAGGGCCAAAAGGTAGAAAATCAGTGTTCCCGACAGCGCAAGTCCCATGGGGAAGTCGCGGTGGGTCCAGCTGGTCCAATCGGCGGTTGCGCTGCGCACAACGGGGATCATGCGCGCCAGTCGGTGCGACGCAAAGGCCCCGATCAGGCAGGCGGCGAACAGCGGCAAGACCACGCGCCATTCGCCGTGAATGAACACCGGTGCCATGGCAGCGGCAAACTTGGCGTCGCCGGCGCCCACCATGCGCAAGGCATTGGCGACAAAGCCGATGGCCAGAACCGCCGCCCCAAGCCCCCAGCCCCAAAGCCACAGCTGGAGTGGCACCGCCAAAAAACCCACAATCAACCAGACGGCAGCCATCGCCATCACGGCTTTGTTCGGGATCTTCATGAATTTCATATCGCTCCATGACACCCAGATGCCAATAGCGATGGCAAAGGGCAGCAAGGCAAGGGCGGAATAGGGCGGCATGGATCAGCTTTCCAGGGCGGCAAGGCTGCGCGCGGCGGCCTCAAAATGTTGGGGATGGGTATCAACGGCCATCTGCAAAAGACCCTTGCCGACCTGCACATCGCCCTGTTTCACGGCGGCAAGTCCCATGGTGTAAAGCAGTTCGGCGCGCTCGGTCTGGCTCATCGGAACCACGGGCAGATCATATTTGCGCTGCCCGGCGCGGGCCAGAACCAGATTGTTCTTGGCGGTGAACATGGTGGCGTCGTAGGTGATCGCCTCGACAAACAGTTTTTCCGCCCCGGCATTGTCGCCGCGGGTCAGCTTGGAGAAGCCCCAGTTGTTCAGCACGCCTGCGGGTTTCGTGGTCAGCCCGGCCGCGATTTCATAAAAACTGTCAGCTTTTTTCCAGTTCTTCTGGCTGTCGGCCACCATCGCCTCCAGCCGGTAGCGTTCGTATGTTTCGTGGGTCGGCGGAATTTTGTTCAACTCGGCCTCCGCACGAGGCCATTCGTTGGCGCGGATCAGGGCATCGGCCAGCGCAACCCGGTCATCGTTGGTGCCCTCGGGGGAGGCGGTTATGGCGGTCCAGACCCCGATTGCCTCGGTCGGGCGGTTGGCGCGGATCAGCGATTTCGCCAGACCCCGTTTGACGTCGATCCGGTCCGGCTGTTCGTCCGAAGTCTTCTTGAAATAG
>JBIHZO010000218.1:0-6108 GCA_044231405.1 Cypionkella sp.
GGGGGCCTGGCTGCTCATCGACGAGGTCTATGCCGGTCTGGAATGGGACGGCCCGCGCGCGCCCGCCGTCGCCGGTCTTTATGCCCGTGGCATCACCACCGGATCGGTCAGCAAGGCGTTGGGGCTGCAAGGGCTGCGGACCGGCTGGATGATCTGCCCGGATGCGGGACACATGCGGGACGCCTTGATCCTGCGCGAAAACTCCAGCGAAATCATGAATATCATGGGTGAGGTGATTGCCGAGATCGCCCTGCGCCCAACCCGGTATGGCCCCGCCCTGGACCGCGCCCGACAGGAAGGGGCGGCCAATCTGGTGCAAATGAAGGCCTGGGTCGCGGCACAGGAACTTCTGACCTGGGTGCCACCGCGTGCGGGCCTGATCGGTCTTGCCCGCCTCCCCGATGGCTGCGACAGCGATGCCTTCGCACGGTTTTTGCTGGCCCCGCCCTACCGCACCTTTCTGCTTCCCGGCAGCGCGTACGATCTGCCCGGCCACATCCGGCTTGGCGTGGGCGGCGGCACTGCCGTGCGGTTGGAGGATGGGCTTGATCGACTGGCACATGCGCTGCGCGACTGGAACAATGAACACAGGGGCCCAGCAGTTGTGTTTGGGGTCAGGACGTCATAATCGTCAGAGTTGGGACGGCACACCTTCGACACAGACAAGAAGCGGCGCTGCCCGGCTTTGGCCCTCAGTGGCCAGTTTCGATTGTCCCGCCCGAAAACCAGCTGCCAGCAACCACTTCAGGGACGACTTTCACGCTGTTCTTTCATCGCGACCTCCGCCTCTTGGGTCATTGCCTTGAGAAATCTCCCTGAAAGACACCTGTTTGTGCCTGCAAAGACGGGGGTAACCGGCTGGCAATCGGGCACGAGGGACGGACTCGGCACGCCGATGCTGTCCAACGATGGGGCGAGTGTCGCCAGCGCCGGAAGTGGCGTGCTGATCTGGCTGCCCGCCAGCGCAGCCAAATGGCGGTTCGGCCTGGGTGGCGGGGGGGCTGCGTCGAGACCGCTTCATAAATGTGATGGCGATGAACACGGGCGATGGTGTTGCCGTGCCGATGGCAAGGTCAAACCAGCACCAAGGCAAGGCTGCGCGGGAACGGTCCGCATTGGAACCGCCTCTTCCCCCCATTTCGGCACGCGATTTGCAGCCAGTTTGCACAAACAATGGCTGCCGGTTCAACGACGGCACTTGACGTCTTCGAGAAGAATACTTAATTCGCCTGTCAGCGACCGGGCCCCTCTGACAGGTATGTGCATACCTGTGATGTCGGCGCAGAACGACAGGGCCCGTTACATTTTCATAACTTGCCCCGTCAAAAAGCAAAGAACCAACTCGGGGAAACCATGGATTTTCTATTTGTCGAAGTGATCAGCAAACCTTTGTGGCTTTGGCTGATGTTCCTGACGATTGTCGTCACACTGATGATCTTTGACCTTGGCGTGTTGCACAAGGAAGATCACGAGATCGGCGTTGCCGAAAGCCTGAAGCTGTCGGCATTCTACATCACGATCGCTATCGCGTTTGGCGGCTATATCTGGTGGGCCTGGTCGAACGGCACCCTGGTAACCAGCGATGGAACAAATCCTGTCGCCGCCTATTTCCAAGGCTACATCATCGAGAAGGTGCTCTCGATCGACAACGTCTTCGTCATCTCGCTTATCTTTGGTTATTTCGCCATTCCGCGGCAATACCAGTACCGCGCGCTGGTCTGGGGCATCATCGGGGTTATCGTCCTGCGCGGCCTCATGATCGCCATCGGCGCCGAACTGGTGTCGAGCTACAGCTGGATGACGCTGGTCTTTGCGGCTTTCCTTGCCTTCACCGGGATCAAGATGCTGGTGGTGAAAGAAGGCGACACAGACGTGTCGAAGAACCCGATGGTCGGGCTTGTGTCCAAGGTCATGAACGTCACCAAAGAGTTCCATGGCCAGAAGTTCTTTGTGCGCCAGCCACACCCTTTAACAAACAAGATGGTGGTCTTCGCAACGCCGCTGTTCGTGGCACTGGTCGTCATCAACTTTGCCGACGTGATCTTCGCGGTCGACTCGGTGCCCGCGATCTTCCTGATCACCACCGACACTTTCATCGTCTACACTGCCAACATCATGGCGATCCTTGGCTTGCGGGCGCTTTACTTTGCGCTGGCCGCTTTGGTGCACCGCTTCCACTACTTGAAATATGCGTTGGCGCTTGTGCTGGTGTTCATCGGGTTGAAGGGCTTTTACAGCTACTTCTTCGGCAAGTTCGACCCCTATCTGTCGCTGGCAATCACCATTGGCATCATCGCGTCCGGCATCTTCTATTCGCTTTGGAAGACCCGGAACGACGTGCAGGATTCCATGCACTCGTGACAAGGGGCCTTTCCGGCCGGCCGCCTTTCAGATCAAGACACTGTGCCGCCCAGCCGCAAGGCCTTGGGCGGCATTCTTGTTGGCACGCGCGGGTTCAGGGCTGCTGTGGGGCCCGATGGGCGGTCTATCCGCGCCGCAACCCCAGCCGGATCTGCTTTTCGATCTCGACCAGCACGAAGAAGGCCGCGCCGACGGCCAAGATCAGCAGTCCGTCCATCAGCGGGACCGGCCTTGTGCCCAGCACTGCCTGCAACAGCGGCAGGTAGGTGACGGCAAACTGCGCCGCTGTGATGACAAGGACGACGGACCAGACCACCCGCGTCCCCCATGCCGCCGCCCATGTCAGCGAGGTGCTGTGGATGTTGCGGATGAAGAAAAGATGGAAGATTTCCAGCACCACCAGCGTGTTCATGGCCATGGTCTGAGCCAGAGCCAGCGGGTGGCCCTTGTCGATGGCGTAAGTGAAGATACCGAAGACGGCCGCAAGAAACAGGGTTGCCACCAGAACAACATGCCAGACCAGCCCCCCGGAGAGGATCGGGGCGTTGCGGGACCGTGGTGGGCGCGACATCGTGCCGACCTCTGTTGGCTCGAACGCCAAGGCCATGCCCAGCGTGATACCGGTGATCAGGTTGATCCAGAGGATCTGCACAGCCGTGATCGGCAGGGCAAGGCCCAGAAGCAGGGCCAGCACCACGACCATCGACTCGCCCGCGTTTGTCGGCAAGGTCCAGCTGATCACCTTCTTGAGGTTGTCATACACGGTCCGCCCCTCGCGCACGGCGGCGGCGATGGTGGCGAAGTTGTCGTCCGAAAGCACCAGATCAGAGGCCTCCTTGGCGGCTTCCGACCCCTTGAGCCCCATGGCGATGCCCGCATCAGCGCGCTTGAGAGCGGGGGCGTCGTTCACCCCGTCGCCGGTCATCGCGACCGACAGGCCGCCTGCCTGCAGCGCGGTCACAAGGCGCAGTTTGTGTTCGGGGCTGGTGCGGGCAAAGATGTCCACATCCGCCACCTCTAGCGCCAGTTGCGCATCGTCCAGCTTGTCAAGGTCATGGCCGGTCAGCACCCGGTGCGGGTTTGCCAGCCCGATCTGCGCGCCGATGGCGGCGGCGGTTCCGGCATGGTCGCCAGTGATCATCTTGACGCGGATACCCGCTGCCCGGCATTCGGCAACAGCGGCAATCGCCTCGGGGCGCGGCGGGTCGATCAAGCCGACAAGACCAAGGAAGGCCAGGCCGCCTTCGAGTGCCGCAGGGTCGATGGCGTCACCCGCCTCGGCCCGTTCCGCCAAGGCCAGCACCCGCAGGCCGTGGCGGGCCAGTGCTTCGGCCCGGTCATGCCAATGCTGCAGATCGATCCGGCCGCACATGCGCAGCACCCGTTCAGGCGCGCCCTTCACATGGGTCAGGCGGCCGTCCGGCCCCCTTGTCAGCACCGCCATGAAGCGGTGTCGGCTGTCAAAGGGAATCGCGTCCAGCCGCCGCGCGCCGTGGTCGCCGCCCACCTTGCCCGCAAACGCCAGCAGCGCCCCCTCCATTGGGTCGCCCTCGACCGTCCAGATCCCGTCCTTGCGATGCAGGTGCGCGTCGTTGCACAGCGTCGCCGCGCGGGCGAGGCGACCGAGGTCACCCGATGGCGTGATTGCGCCTTCGGGCGCATAGCCTTCGCCCGCAATGGTGAAAATGCCCTCGGGCGTTTCGGCGGTCGCGACGACCATCTCATTGCGGGTCAATGTGCCGGTCTTGTCGGTGCAGATGACCGAGACCGAGCCGATGGCCTCGATTGCCGGCAGGCGGCGGACGATGGCATGGCGCCGGGCCATGGCCTGCACACCTATGGCCAGCGTGATCGTCATCACGGCAGGCAGGCCCTCGGGAATCGCGGCCACGGCGACGCCGACGACCACCATGAAAAGCTCGGAAAAGGGCATGTGACCGACGAAATACCCGTACACCAGCAGCAGGCCCGCGCTGAGCAGGATCAGGAACGACAGCCAGCGCGCGAAGTGGTCGATCTGCGCGACCAGCGGCGTGGTCAGCTGCTCCACCCCCGCCAGCAGCCCGCCGATCCGCCCGATCTCGGTTGCAGCCCCCGTTGCCACGACCACCCCCCGCGCCGTGCCTTGGGTGACCAGCGTGCCCGACCACAGCATCGAACGGCGGTCGCCAAGCGCTGCGTCGGCGGCGACCGGGGTCTGGCTCTTTTCCACCGGAACGGATTCGCCCGTCAGGATCGCCTCTTGCGCAGCCAGCCCGCGCGCCTCCAGCAGCCGCAGGTCTGCGGGAACCTTGTCGCCAGCCTCCAGCAACACGATGTCGCCGGGAACAAGATCGGCCCCGTCCACCGTCACCCGATGCCCGTCCCGCAGCACAGCGGCGCGTGGCGCAAGCATGGTGCGGATCGCGGCCATCGCCGCCTCAGCCTTGCCTTCCTGAAGAAAGCCGATCACCGCATTGGCCAGAACGACCGCCAGGATGACCCCGGTATCCACCCAATGCTGCAAAGCCCCCGTGACGATCGCCGCGCTGATCAGGACATAGATCAGCACATTGTGGAACTGCAGCAGCAGCCGCAGCACCGGCCCCCGCGTCCTGGTCTCGGGCAGCCGGTTGGCCCCGTGTTCGGCAAGCCTGCGCGCCGCCTCGGGCGTCGTCAGGCCGTCCTTGGACGTTTCCAGCGCGGCCAGGCAATCGGCGGCGGGTTGGGTGTGGGCGTCCTTCAGGTTCATGTCATCGTGCCGTGTAGCCGCCGTCGATGACGATCTCCGCGCCGGTGACGAACTTGGCCTCGTTCGAGGCCAGCCAGACGACTGCCCAGGCGATATCGTCGGGCTCGCCCATGGTGCCGATCGGATGGGCCGCCCCGGCCGCCGCCTTTGCCGCCTCCAGATCGGGTGCCGTGGCGCGCAGGTGGTTTTCCACCATCGGCGTCCAGATATAGGCCGGGTGGATCGAGTTCACCCTGATCTGTTCAGACGCATAGGTGATCGCGTCATTCTTGGTCATCAGCCGCACCGCACCCTTGGAGGCGTGATAGGGTGCGATGCCGCCGATGCCGATCAGCCCGGCGATGGAAGACAGGTTGATGATTGATCCGGTGCCCGCCGCGCGCAAATGCGGGATCGCGTGCTTGGTGCCAAAAAAGACACCCTTCACATTGACCGCCTGCACAAGGTCCCATTCCGCCTCGGTCACTTGATCGGTCGGTTTCGGGCTGCCCGAGATGCCCGCATTGTTGACCATGACATGCAGGCCCCCGAAACGGGCGGCCACGGCATCAATGGCGGCTTTCAGCGCAGGCTCGTTGGTGACATCCACGGCCCAGAAGGCAACATCGTGCCCTTTGGCGGTCAGATCGTCGGCCAGCGCGCGGCCTTCGGCCTCGTCCCTGTCGAAAACGGCAACCTTTGCGCCTTCCTCGGCCATTCGAATCACGCAGGCCCGGCCAATGCCGACGCCACCCCCGGTCACAATAGCCGTCTTGTCAGCGAGGCGGTTCATCATCGAACTCCTTGCTTGCAGGAGGTGAGGAACGGTTTTCCGACGGGCGCGGGGCGGTTTCGCGTGACCTCAGGAATTGCCCAAGATCAGTATCGGAGACACGCCAACCCTTGCCGATATCAATGGCGCGCAGCACGCCGGACTTGATCCATTGCCGCACCGTGGCTTCGGCCACTTCCAACCTGTCGGCAACTTCCTGCACCGTCTGATATTGGTCCTGCGGCATGACTTTCTTCCCCCACCT
>JBIHZO010000015.1:0-18390 GCA_044231405.1 Cypionkella sp.
CCCCGACCTGACCGCGCGCTTTGGCCAGATGGGCGACCGGCTGTGGCATCTGGCGCGTGGGTTGGACACGCGGCGGGTGAACCGGGATGAACGGCTGAAGTCGATCTCAAAGGAAACCACGTTTTTTGAGGATACCTCGGACCCCGACCTGCTCGATGGCCACCTTTGGCGGCTTTCGGAACAGGTGGCGGACCGCGCCAAAGCCAAATCATTGTCGGGCAAGACCGTGACCCTGAAGCTCAAACGCTGTGATTTCCAGCTGATCAGCCGCCGTCATACCCTGACCGACCCGACCCAGTTGACCGACCGCATCTACCGCGCCGCCCGCGATCTGCTGGATCGTGCCAATGCCAGCGGCCCCTATCGCCTGATCGGCGTCGGCATCAGCGATCTGGCCCCGGAATCACAGGCTGATCTGTCGGCCGATCTGCTGGACCCCAGCGCCCCGAAACGCGCCGCTGCGGAACGTGCCACCGATGAAATTCGTGCCAAATTCGGCAAAGACGCCATCATCACAGGTCGCAGCCTGCGGTGATCCCGACAATTTGACTAAGATTTGCCTTCATCTTGGCGAAAATATCCCACGGGTGAGCCATTGGTTTCGCCATCGGTTCAAGAGACCAATGGCTTGGGGGTGTGAAACCCCGCGCAGACCATGGCAGAAAACCTACTCTGCCGCCAAAGGCACCCGCCGCCCGATGCCCACCACTTCGGCGATCACCCCCGAAATCAGCCTCTGCACCTGCGCAAAACACGCCAACGGCTCTACCCGCCCCTCGTCCAGATACAGGCTTCGGTCAATCTCCACCTGCACCACATGCCGCCGCCCCGTGGGCCGACCATAGCTTTGGGCGATGAAGGCCCCGGCGAAGGGTGCATTCCGCGCCACCCGCAGACCTGCCGAGGCAAAGGCCGCTTCGACCCGGTCCATCACCTCGCGCCCCGCCGCAGCGCCAAAGCGATCGCCCAGAACGACGTCGGGCCGGGTCCCTCCGGGGCGGACATGGCCGTCGATGGCCTCGTGCGGCATCGAATGGCAGTCGATCAGCACAGCTTCCCCGAACTGCGCGTGGGTGGCTTCGATCAGATCGCGCAGACAACGGTGATAGGGGTGCCAATACTGCGTGATCCGCGCCTCCGCCTCGGCCAGCGGCAGCTTGCCCCGGTAAATCGCCTGGCCCCCGGCAACCACCCGGGGAATCACCCCAAGGCCGGATGCCACCCGCGGATTGTGCGGCGCGCGCGCGATGCCTTCGATCACCGCCGGGTCGAGCTCGTCCGGGGCGCGGTTCAGGTCCAGATAGGCGCGGGGAACGCTGGCCACCAGCAGGGGCGCGCCATGCAGCGGAGCCGCCTCAAACAACTGATCGACAAAGGCATCTTCGGAGGACCGCACCGCCAACCCGTCCAGCACCGTCTGCGCCAGAAACCCCGCAGGGTAATCGCGCCCGGAATGCGGCGATGCAAAGATCACCGACGTATCCCGTCGCTCGGGGTGGTAAAGGCGAAAGACGCCGGATGTCATGCGCACTCCTCTTGCTTTTTGATATAACGCCAAAAAGTTGCGTACCGAAACCCCTTGAACAGCTTGGCGACTCTGTTTATAGCCCCCTCTACCCGACGCGGTTCCGCCCGCGTCCTTTTGTTTGGTAACGGGCGGCATCGCAAGGCAGAGTGGGCGGTTAGCTCAGCGGTAGAGCACTACGTTGACATCGTAGTGGCCACAGGTTCGATCCCTGTACCGCCCACCATTTTCATCGTTCCCTTCGGGGGGCACCAGTGTTCAACCGGCGCGAAGACGCGCCCCGATAAGGGAGAAGCGATATGAAAGTTTCAAACTCGCTCCGCTCGCTGAAGACGCGTCATCGTGATTGCCAGGTCGTGCGCCGCAAAGGCCGCGTCTATGTGATCAACAAGACGCAAAAGCGCTACAAGGCCCGTCAGGGTTGATCGCGCGCAGCAGCACCGAATAGGCCGCCGAGAGCAATCTCTGGCGGCTTTTTCATTTGCCCTATTGCAACGGTGTCAGCGACGCCGCAGGAACCCAGCCCAGCGCGCGGCCGTCCTTGGCGATGCGGGCAAAGCCGTTTTGGTCCTCGATCCGGAACACGCCATAGAACACCCCCGCCGCGATCACCTGCACCGATGCCCCGCCCGGCGCGTCCAGCACCTGCGTGCCACCTGCCACCACATGTGACAGCGTGGCGGGGAAGCTTTCGGCTGCGTCGCCCAGGACGGAAACCCTTGACCCCAAGGCGAAATCGCTGCCCTTGATCGACATCTGCGGCACCTGCCGAAAGCCAAAGGTCGCTGCCGAAATCTCGGGCACTTTCAGGTCCAGATAGCTGGCAAGTTCGGTGACTTCGATGGTGGCGTTGCCGTTGGTGTCGCCTTGGCCCAGCGCATCCAGCATGGCCCATGTCATCACCCCATGGCCCTGATACCCTTCCAGTGCCGGGGCGTCGTCGGTGGATGCCGACAGAATGGTCCGCCCAATGGCCCGCGTCAGCCGCGCCACCGCCGCCGACTGCGCCATGGCGGCATCGACAGACCGGGATTCGGTGATGCTGCCGCTTTCGCAGGTGTCATAGATCATCACGGATTTCCTGGCCTTCACCCGCGCCGCCCATTCCTGCCAGCGGTCCTGATCAATGCCACCGGTGCGAATCGGATCATCGCCGGCAAAGCGGAAATCCTGCGGGATAAAGTAGTATTCGCCTTCAATCGTCTTGCCATGCCCGGCAAGGAAGAACAGGAACACGTCCTGCGATTTCGCTTTTGCCCCCAGATCGGCAAAGGCGCGGTCCAGATTGGCCGCCGTCACTTCGCTGTCCAGCAGCGTGACAATATTGGTGCTGGCAAACAGCCCCTGCCCGGCCTTTTCCATCGCACTGGCGAAGGCCAAGGCATCGGCGGCGGCGTAGTTCAGTTTCAAGCGCCCGTCGGCATAGTCGTTGACCCCCACCGAAAGCACATACAGCGCCGGGGGTTCGGTGCTGGCGACGCCGTCCCAGTTGATCACCAACTGACGCGGGGCTGATGCCAGCAGGTCGGCGGCGTTGTAGGCCACCACCTCGATCAGGTTCTCGCCGGGCTCCAGTGCAATGCGGGTTTTGGCCACCGGGGTGTCCGAATCCAGCGCAGCCGCGGCACGGGTGGGCTGCACCTGCACCGTCACGCCGTTCAGCCGCCATTCGATGCGGCCAATGCCACCGCCTTCGTCTTGCAGTTCGATTTCGATCTCGACCTCTGGCTCGGTGGCGATGGTGCCCTGTTTCGGCATCGAAAACCGGGTGTAGGGCGCGGGGCCAGAGCCCATGATGCGGCCCAAATCCAGTTCAGCCGCCGCCCGTGTCACTTCACCAGTCGGATCGCCCGCCAGTTTTGCCTGCACCAGATCAGGGCGGTAGAGCGCCTGATAGACCTGATCGACCGAGAAGGCGTGCAGGCCGTTGGACACCGACACCAGCTTTGCGCCATCGGGAGAAGCCGCGAAAAAGCCCTCGGGCGTCACAATCAGCCATTCGCCATCTGGCGTAGCCAGAAACTGCGCCAGAACGTCGCCGGTCTTAAGGTCGTGAACCTTGCTCAACCCCACCGGCGACGCGATGACGGCCAATCGGCCACCCGCCAACACCGTCGCCTGTCCGTATGGCGAAATAGCGTCGATTTGGGTCTGGATTTCAGGGCTGTAGGTCGGGGCATCGGGATAGGATTTGTCCAGCAGGAAGGTGGACTGCTCATCCTCGCGGATCGGAATCGGGGCCAGGGTTTCCATGTCCAGACCGCCATACGTCAGGCCCTCCAGCCCGGAATAGACGTAGAACCGCTGCCCATCCAGCGCCAAAGTTTCCTCAACCCCGCCCCCGGTTTCGGCAATCGGCAACACGGTTTCCAGCCGCCCCTGCGCCAGATCCCAAACCCATATCTTCCCGGAACTGTCCGAGGCAAAGAACCGGGTGCCCGTCAGCAACGCCGCCTGCGTTTGCACGGGGGTCAGACGGTCGCCATAGCTGGCGGTCACTTTGCCCGCAGTCAGGTCCAGCAATGTGATGCCCTGCCCTTCCATCCCGACCAGAATCAGGCCGCCCGAAGGCGCAAAACCCAAGCGGTCGACTGAAAACAGCATCGCGTCAAAGCCGTCTTGCACGGCGTCGGGATTTTGGTCGTGGGTCTGGGAATAGACCGTTTCCCCTGTCACCACGTTCAGAACCTCGGTCCGCGCCACCCAGTCACCTTCGGACTGAGCCCCTGAATAGGCCAGAAATGTCCCATCCGCCGAGGCGTCAAGGGTCAGAATATCGTTGATTTCAGGCGACAGTGGCAGGTCGCGGCGACCTTCCAGCGTGGTGATCTCAACCGAGGATATGGTCTTGAAACTGCCGTCGGTCTGTTCTTCGGACCGGGTTTTCAGACTGAACAGCATGCCATTGGCAGACAGCGCCATTTCTGACACGGAGTCAGATTGCGGACCGTCGCCATAATCCATCGCCGCGCCCTGATCGACCTGCGCCAGCACAGCCCCATCCAGCGCCAGATGATCAAGCCCGCCGCGACGAGTGCCTGCGAACAAGGTCTGGCTGTCGGCGGCAAAGCGCACCTTGTGGGCGGCGACGGGCAGGGTCGGGCCGCTGACCCCGGTTTCAAGGTTCCACAGTTGCACGGTTTTGAAATCCGCCGTGGCCAGCCATTTGCCATCGGGCGACAGCGCCATGTCGATCACGGCGTTGCTGTGCGGTCGCACGCGGAACAGTTCCGCGCCACTGACGGCATCCAGCAACAGCAGATGGCCGGTGGACAGCCCGACGGCAACGATCTCCACTCCGGGCAGCAGCGCAGCCTGCACCGCCTGTGCTTGGGGGAATTTGCGGATCAGGCGTTGGGTTTTCATATCCCAAAGCGCGATTTCTGCGTTGTCCAGCAGTGCCAGCGTGGTCAGCATCACAGATTCGTCGGCGGCAAAGCTGATGGAATGCAGCGAGGTGATGTCTTGGAAGAAGTAGTAATGCGGGTTGGAAGGTTGCAGGCTGTAATCGACGCTGCGGGTCTTTTGAGCGGCGGCAAGTTCGGCCAAGGGCAGGTTCAGGCGCGTGGCGGGATCGGTGGCATCCGGGGCGATCACCCCCCAAAGATCCCCCAATTGCACGGGAACGATGCCGCCCTCATGCCGCCAGAAATCGTCAAACTGCGGCTCGGCGGCCATCCGGCCATCGGGCAGCACAAAACCGCGTTTGTCGCCGATCTGGACACCCGCCAGCCCGTCGGAAAACGAATAGGCCTGATCAAACTGCGCCGGAATCACCCAAGCGCCGCTGCGGTCGATGTAGCCCCATTTCTCACCGGCTTTCACCGGGGCCAGCCCTTCGGAAAACTCCCGTGCCCCCTGAAATGCCCCGCCGATTTCCATGTAGCTGTCATAAAGGCCGACATAGCCCCAGCCTTCACCCACGCGCGCCGCGGCCAGACCTTCGGCGTAGCGGCGCGCCTCGTCCAGCGCCAGTTCGCCGCTGACGATGTTGCCGTGATCGCAGGTCATATGCCCGGCTTTGTCGCCGATCTTGACCGTGACATAGCCTTCGGAGGGAGCGGACATCGACTCCACCTCCGGCAAGACCTGATCCAGTGGTGTGCCGCCGCGCCAGGACGTGACCGGGGTGCCGTCGGCAAGGCCTGCAAAACAAGCGCCCTCATTGCCGATCAGAGTGTCAAAAGGCAAAGGATCGGGCTGTGCCACATTGTCCAGCGACACCGCGTACCAAGCCCCGCCCGACTGCATCGGGGTCAGGGTGTCGATGGTGCCGATGCTGTCCAGATCGAACGACACCACGATCTTCCCATTCAGATCGACCACACCCCATTTGCCCGCCTTCTTCACCGGAAACCGCCCCAGGCCCGGCGCGCCGACCGCGTCGAACTGCGGTGGCCAGACCCATTGGCCGTTGGCCCCCATCAGCCCCCATACATCGCCCTGCAACAAAGGCACCACACCCTGATGTGCCGACCCTGCGTCTTGAAATGCGGGTTCTGCCACCCAGCGAAAGGCGTCTTCCGCCGCAGCGGGGGTGGCGAACAACAAAGCGAACAGCAGGCTTTGGCGCATGGGATGGCCCTTGATGATGCCGCCCCATGATGCGCAAGCACTGGCCGCTCGGCAACTGACAAACGCTGTCAGCGTGACGCCGATTTACAGGGGCGCGAGTTGGTCTTACGGTTGGCGGATGATGTAGGAGGGTGCCATGCCGCTGCCGCTTGTTCCGATTGTTGTCCGGTTTGGGGTGATGGCCGTGGTGGGCCTTGCCGCACGCCGGGCGTTGGCCACGCGCACCAATGTGGGCAGGGTCGATCAGCGCGCCGAGGATGCGCTGGACGATCTTGGCGAGGGCTTGGCTGCGCGGCGCAGCGATCTGGCGGATGGCCAGCAAACCAACCGCAGTTTGCGGGTGAAGCGGGTGATCCGTTGGGGTAAGTCCGGCGTGGAAATTGACGCGGCGTTTCTGGGCCGCTTTCGGATACGGAGATTGTGATGCAGCTTTATCATTCCCCAGCCACGCCATTTGGCCGCAAGGTCATGGTGCTGATCCTTGAGGCTGGGCTGGCCGATCAGATCACCGTCATTGAAGTGTCTGGCACACCGCTGGCCCCTGGCACGATGCCCGTGGATCGCAACCCTTTGGGCAAGATTCCGGCGCTGGTGCGGGCGGAAGGGTCGGCACTTTACGACAGCCGGGTGATCTGCCGTTATCTGGATGATCTGGCGGGCGCGGAGATGTACCCGCCGGCGCGGCTGTGGGAAACCCTGACGCTGGAAGCGACGGCCGACGGCATTCTGGAGGCGGCGCTGCTGATGGTTTACGAGGTGCGGGTGCGGCCCGAAGAGCGTCGCTTCCCCGATTGGATTGAGGCGCAATGGGCCAAGATCGACCGAACGCTTGATGCGATTGAAGCGGGCTGGATGACTCATCTGGAGGGCCCTTTGGACATGGCGCAGGTCGCCGTGGGTTGCGCGCTGGGTTACCTCGATTTCCGGCTGGGCGCGCGGCAGTGGCGCGATGGTCGGCCCAAGCTGACAGCATGGGAGGCGGCGTTTGCACAACGCCCGGCAATGCAAGCCACCAAGCCGCCCGTCGCGTGACATAATGTCCGATCCATCGGGCAAGATTGCGCAAACCTGGCTTCTAAGGGAATGTTTTGGCCAACTTCAAGGCCCCAGTTCATGAAAAGCTGATTTCCGCCACCCCTGCGCGCCTTTGACCGCTTTACGGCCTCGCTTTCCTTGGCTAGATACCGCCCGACAAGGCTGCGGGAAACTGTGGCCCAACAGGTATACGGGCCGCAATCCTGGTGGCCCCGGAAGGGAGAAGTTCTCGTGTCCCACGCAGACGATCACGCAGGCACCCGCAGGGATTTCCTGTACTACGCAACCGCCGGAACCGGCGCCGTTGTCACTGGCGCGGCGGTTTGGCCGCTGGTCAAGCAGATGGCCCCCTCGGCCGACACCCGCGCCATGTCGTCGATCTTTGTCGATGTCTCGGGCGTTGAGGTTGGCACCCAGCTGACCGTAAAATTCCTGGGCAAGCCGGTGTTCATCCGCCGCCGCAGCCCCGAAGAGATTGAGGCCGCCCGCGCCACTGCGCTGACGGACCTGCCCGACACCAATTCGGAAAACCGCAACAAGCCCGACACCGATGCCAGCGACGTCAACCGTTCGATGGACGAAGCAGGCGAGTGGCTGGTGATGATCGGTGTCTGCACCCATCTGGGTTGCGTGCCGATCGGCAACGCCTCAGGCGACTTTGGCGGCTGGTTCTGCCCGTGCCACGGCTCGCATTACGACACTTCGGGCCGCATCCGCAAAGGCCCTGCGCCGCGCAACCTCGACATCCCGGTGGCGTCGTTCACCGACGCAACCACCATCAAGCTCGGGTAAGGATACAAAACATGGCCGGAATTCCGCACGACCATTATGAACCAAAGCCGGGCTTTCAGACCTGGCTTTACAAGCGTCTGCCGATCGTGGGCCTTGCCTATGACACGCTGATGCTGCCGACGCCTAAAAACCTGAACTGGATGTGGATCTGGGGCATCATCCTGACCTTCTGTCTGGTGCTGCAGATCATCACCGGCGTCGTGCTGGCGATGCACTATACCCCGCATGTCGACATGGCCTTCGCGTCGGTTGAACACATCATGCGCGACGTGAACGGCGGCCATATGCTGCGCTACATGCATGCCAATGGCGCGTCGCTGTTCTTCTTTGCCGTCTATCTGCACATCTTCCGTGGCCTGTATTACGGCAGCTACAAATCCCCGCGTGAGGTGACATGGATCATCGGCATGCTGATCTATCTGGCGATGATGGCGACTGGCTTCATGGGCTACGTTCTGCCTTGGGGTCAGATGTCGTTCTGGGGTGCCACCGTGATCACCGGCCTGTTCGGAGCGATCCCCGGCGTTGGCCCGGCGATTCAGGAATGGCTGTTGGGCGGTCCTGCCGTGGACAATGCCACGCTGAACCGCTTCTTCAGCCTGCACTACCTGCTGCCTTTCGTGATTGCAGCGCTGGTCGCACTGCACATCTGGGCCTTCCACACCACCGGCAACAACAACCCGACGGGTGTTGAAGTGCGCCGCACCTCCAAGGAAGAGGCCGAGAAAGACACCCTGCCGTTCTGGCCCTATTTCGTGATCAAGGACCTGTTCGCGCTGGTCGTTGTTCTGGGGATTTTCTTTGCGGTGATCGGCTTCATGCCAAACTACCTTGGTCACCCCGACAACTACATCGAAGCCAACCCGCTGGCGACGCCTGTGCACATCGTGCCGGAATGGTACTTCCTGCCGTTCTACGCGATTCTGCGCGCCTTCACTGCCGACGTCTGGGTGGTGCAACTGACGCAATTCGTGACCTTCGGCATCGTCGACGCCAAGTTCTTCGGCGTGCTGGCAATGTTTGGCGCGATTGCCGTCATGGCTTTGGTGCCGTGGCTGGACACCTCGTCGGTCCGCTCGGGCCGCTACCGTCCCAAGTTCAAGGGCTGGTTCGCCTTGCTGTGCATCGACTTTGTGGTGCTGATGTGGGTGGGCGCTATGCCGACCGAAGGCATCTACCCCTACATTTCGCTGATCGCTTCGGCTTACTGGTTTGCCTATTTCCTGGTCATCCTGCCGCTGCTGGGTGTGCTTGAAAAACCGCTGCCGCAACCGGCGACGATCGAAGAAGACTTCAAGTCCCACTACGCCGAACCGGCAGAGTGACAGAAAGGAACTGACCACGATGTTTCGCAAAATCGCAATCAGCGCTGTCTCTGCACTGGCCCTGACCACTGCTGCTTTCGCTGCAGGGACCGAGGCGCATATCGAAGACACCGCCTTCAGCTTTGAAGGTCCGTTCGGCACCTATGATGAACACCAGCTGCAACGCGGCCTTCAGGTGTTCACCGAGGTTTGCTCGGGCTGCCATGGCCTGAAATTTGTCCCCATCCGGTCTTTGTCGGATGAGGGCGGGCCGCGCCTGCCAGAAGATCAGGTGCGCGCCTATGCCAAGCAGTTCACCGTTGTCGACAAAGACACCGGCGAAGACCGTGAGGCGGTTCCGGCCGACAAGTTCCCGGCCAATGTTGGCGCGGGTGCCCCGGATCTGTCACTGATGGCCAAAGGCCGCGCAGCGTTCCATGGTCCCTATGGCCTTGGCATCAACCAGTTGCTGCGTGGCACCGGCGGGCCGGAATACATCACCGCGATCCTGACCGGCTACACCGGCGAGACCAAGGAAGAGGCCGGCGAAACCTTCTACGAAAACCACGCCTTCCCAGGCGGCTGGATCAAGATGCCGCCTCCGATCGAAGACGATCAGGTGGCGTATCAGGACGGCCACCCCACCACCAAGCACCACATCTCCGAAGACGTGTCTGCCTTTCTGATGTGGACTGCAGAGCCGCACATGATGGCGCGCAAGCAGTCCGGCTTTATCGGGGTGCTGATGCTGATCGTTCTGGGGTCGCTGTTGTACCTGACCAACAAGCGGCTTTGGGCTGGTGTCAAAGGCCCGAAGAAGCACTGAGCCTAGCCAAATGAGTTCGGAAAACCCCGCCATCGTGCGGGGTTTTTCATTTTCGGGGACCGAGATAGTTGCGCAAGGATTCGGGCGGATCGGCGAACAATTCGCGTGTGTTCTGCGGAGGATGCGCCACACCGTCGACCACCAGAATTGTCAGATCGGCAAACTGCAGCGCGTCGTCAGGGTCGTGCGTGACCATCAACACCGTCGCTTGCGTATCGCTGGCCACCTGATCCATCAGGGCCAGCATATCCGCCTTTAACGCCGGACCAAGTGCGGAAAACGGCTCGTCCAGCAACAGCAGCGGCCGTGACCGCAACAGCGCCCGCGCCAAGGCCGCCCGCCCCTGCTGCCCACCCGAAAGCTGTGCCGGTTTGCGCGCGCCCAGGCCTGTCAAACCAACCCGAATCAGCGCCTGTTCGATCTGGACGTGCTGTGCCGGGGTCAGGCGCAGCGTGGGCGACAGGCCAAGACCAAGGTTCTGCGCAATGGTCAGATGCGGAAACAGGTTCTGATCCTGAAACAGAATCGACATCGGCCGCTCCCCCGGCGCGGTTTCGGCCAAGTCCTGCCCCTGCCACAGAATGCGCCCTTCCGTCGGGGCCAGAAACCCCGCCAGCAGCATCAGCAGCGTTGATTTGCCCGCGCCTGACGGCCCGATCACAGCCACCCGTGCGCCGGGCTGCACAGACCAATCAGCAGTCAGGGTGAAATCGTCCATCGACAAGCGCAGGGTTTCAAGCGTCAGCATAGCGGTTTCCGATCCGGTCAAAGGCCCAAAACAGGGCAAAGCTTGAACCGACCAGGACAAGCGCCGCAGCTGCCGCCGCTTCCATCCGGTAGGCCCCCATCAGCCGTTGCACAACCAAAGGCAAGGTCGCCCCGCGATCCCCGGCAAACAGCGCGATCACTCCCAGATCACCCATCGACAGAGCCGCCGCCAGACCAGTGCCAAAGCCCAGAGGTCGGGCCAACCGGGGCAGGGTGATATGGCGCAAAATGCTGCGCGGTGGCAGGCCCAACGACTCGATCAGACGGGCGTAGTCGGCCTGCAACTGCCGCGCCTCGGGCAGCAGCAGGCGGAACAGGAACGGCAAGGTCAGGGTCGCATTCACCAGAATGGTCACCGGCAGCGACAACGTTTCGGGGTTCACATAGGGTCGCAGCGCCAGAAACAGACCCGTCCCCAACACAAGGCCCGAGGCCGACAATGGCAGCATGGCCGACAGTTCCAGCCAGCGAGAAGCGCCGCGCGCCACAGCCTGCGCCATGGTCAGTGCCACCGTGATCGCCAGCAGCGCCGAGACGGTGGCGATGATCAGTGACCGCAGGGCGGCGGGCCAAACCGCAGCGGGAAGGTTGGTCAGGCCCGGCAGGCCCCTGAGAACGACCGCCAACAGTGGCAGCAGCAGGAACAACGCGGCCAGCAGGATCGCCGTGGCATCTGACCACCGCCGCCACCCCTTTGGCGCGGCAGCAACAACCTGCCGTCCCGAACCGGCACCAAAGGCCTGCGGCAGGGTCAGGCGCGACGCGGCCAGCGTGACCGTTGCACAGAGCCCGAATTGCACCAGCGCCAGCAGCGCCGCGCGGCCAAGATCGAATTCAAACCGCAGGGCTTGATAGATCGCCAGTTCGATGGTGCTGGATTTCGGGCCACCGCCCAGCGTCAGCGCCACGGCAAAGCTGGTCAGGCTGATCAGGAAAATCACCGCCGCGATGCCGGGCAGTTGCGCGCGCAACATGGGGGCTTCCAGATGCCGGAACTGCGCCGGGGGAGGCAGGCCAAGGGCTTGAGCAAGGCGAAAGCGTTCGGCAGGGATGGACTGCCAACCAAGCAGGATCATCCGCACTGCCAGCGGCAGGTTCAAGAAGACATGCGCCAGAACAACGCCGTGCAGGCCAAAGATCGACATGGGCGGCAAGCCCAACACGGCCAAAAGGCCGTTCATCGGCCCGCTGCGCCCAAACACTGCCAGCAGGCCCAGCACCGCCACCACCACCGGCAGCACGAAGGGTGCGGACATCAGGCGGACGAGCGCGCTGCGCCCGGCAAAGCGGCGGCGAAACAGGGCACGGGCCACTGGGATCGCCAGAAGGGTTGAAACTGCTGCAGACAGCGCAGCCTGCAGCAGGGTAAAGCGCAGCGCGGCCCAATCGGCAGGCGCAAGGGCGAAGCGGTCAGCGCGTAGGGCCACCATCGCCGCGCTGCCCAGAATCAGCGCGGCGACAGTCAGACCCAGCGCAATGGCTGGCCCTATTTGGACAGCGCGGTTTGCCATTCCTCAATCGCCTTTGCACGGCCTGCTTCGGCATCCGTGGCCGACAGCAACAGCGATTTGCCCGGCTGGATCAGAGTTTCAAACCCCGCAGGCAAGCCCGCAGTCGGGGTCATCGCCGGGTACATCCAGTTGGTGGTGATCAGCGCCGTTTGCGCTGCGTCCCCCGTCAGATAGGCCAGAAACGCATCGGCCAGATCGGGCTGATCTGTGGTCGCGGTTTTGCCCGCCACTTCGATCTGCATGTAATGGCCCTCGTCGAACAGGGCGGCGGCCTTGGTATCGTCAGTTTCGGCGATCAGGTGATAGGCGGGCGAGGTGGTGTAAGACAGCACCATATCCGCCTCACCTTCCAGAAACAGGCCATAGGCTTCGGACCAACCGGGCGTGACCGTGACGATGTTATCGGCCAGATCCGCCCAGATTTGCGGCGCGCGATCACCATAGGCGGCCTTGACCCACATCACCAAGCCCAAACCCGGAGTCGATGATCTTGGGTCCTGGATGATGATTTTCAGATCGGACGCCGCCAGATCTTCGAAGGTTTTCGGCGGGGTGGCCAGTTTGGTCTTGTCGTAGACAAACGCGAACCAGCCCCAATCGAAGGGGATGAAATTGGCATCGGCGTAGGGCATCGGCAGGGTATTCGGGCCAGCGGTGAGGGGCGCGAACAAGGGGGCCGCGGCAACGGTCAGGTTGGTGTCGAGGCCCACCACCACATCGGCTGCGCTGTTGGCGCCTTCCAGTTGCAGGCGGGCGAGAACGGCGGCGCCATCGCCTGCGGTCACGAATTGGACGTCGCAGGCGCAGATCGCCTCAAAGCCCTTTTCGATGAGCGGGCCGGGACCCCATTCCGAGGCAAAGCTGTCATAGGTCAGCACAGTCAGCACAGGCGTTTGAGCCGTCGCTTGGGACGCGACGGCAACAAGGCCCGCAGCAAGGAGTTTGGTTTTCATCAGTCTCTCCATGATGCGACGAAGTGGTCGGGGATGGAGAAATCCATGCACCTTCCCTCCGCCGGTATGATCCGGTTCAGGTTCAACGGGTCCGCTTTCGCATCTCAGCCGGTAAAGGCACCCCGAGGTAAGGCATAGGATAGGGCAAAGCGCGGCAGGTGCAAGCCAAAGAAAAGCCCGCCGCCTGATGTGCAGGGGCGGGCTTCAGGTCATGCGATGGGACAGATCAGTCCAGCTTGCCGTGGCAGTGTTTGAACTTTTCGCCCGATCCGCAGGGGCAAGCGTCGTTGCGCGACGGGGTGCCCCAAGTGGTTGGGTCGGACTCGACAAAGCCTGCCAAAGCCGCAACGGGAGCCGCTGCCACAACAGGAGCCGCCACTTCAGGGGCAGCCAAAGGTGCAGGGCGTGGCTGTTGTGCGGCCAACATCTGCGCCATCATCGCCTGCTGTTCTTCGGCCGAGATTGGCCGGATCATCGACAGCTTTTGCGTCACATCCTGCCGCAAAGAGTTCAGCATGGATTCGAACAGCGCAAACGACTCGGTTTTGTATTCGTTCAGCGGATCACGCTGCGCATAGCCGCGGAAACCGATGACCGACCGCAGGTGTTCAAGCGTCAGCAGATGCTCGCGCCACTTTGCATCAATGGATTGCAGCAACAGTTGCTTTTCGATGGTGCGCATGGTGTCGGAGCCGAAGGCCACCTGCTTTGCGGCCATCAGCCCATCACTGGCTGCCACCACGCGGGTGCGGATGACCTCTTGATCGGTGCCTTCCTCGGCGGCCCAAGCCACAATGGGAAGATCAAGGCCCATTTTTTCGATCAGCGCGCCGTGCAGGCCTTCGGCGTCCCAACGGTCGGCGTAGGATTTCGGCGGCATGTAGTTGACGAGCAAATCGTCAACCACCTGATGCCGCATGTCTTGGACGATTTCTTCAAGATCTTCGGACTCCATGACTTCCATGCGCTGGCCAAAGATCGCCTTGCGTTGGTCATTCATCACGTCGTCGAACTTCAGCAGTTGCTTGCGGATGTCGAAGTTGCGTCCCTCAACCTTGGCCTGAGCGCGCTCCAGAGATTTGTTGACCCATGGGTGAACGATCGATTCGCCTTCTTTCATGCCCAACGTGGACAGCACTTTGTCCAGCCGTTCCGACCCGAAGATCCGCATCAGATCGTCTTCCAGAGACAAGAAAAACGCCGACCGTCCCGGATCGCCCTGACGGCCCGAACGTCCGCGCAGCTGGTTGTCGATGCGTCGGGATTCGTGGCGTTCGGTGGCCAGAACGAACAGACCGCCAGCCGCGATGACCTTGGCCTTTTCTTCGGCATGTTCCGCTTCGATCCGCGCGCGGACTTCGTCAGGGTGCAGGTGCGGATCAGCCGCGATGGCCTGCATCACCGTCATTTCCACGTTTCCGCCCAGCTGAATATCGGTGCCACGGCCCGCCATGTTGGTGGCGATGGTCACCGCATTCAGGCGGCCCGCGTCTGCCACGATCTGCGCTTCCTGTTCATGTTGACGCGCGTTCAAGACGTTGTGCGGGATTCCGGCTTCGGTCAGCATCACCGACAGCGCTTCGGACTTTTCAATCGAGGTGGTGCCGACAAGGATCGGCTGCCCGGTGGCGTGCGATTCCTTGATGGACTTGACCACACCTTCGTATTTCTCGCGCGCGGTGCGGAAAACCTGATCGTGCTCGTCTTTGCGCTGCACCGGGCGGTTGGTCGGCACTTCGACCACGCCCAGCTTGTAGATTTCCATGAATTCATCGGCTTCGGTGGCTGCCGTACCGGTCATGCCCCCCAGCTTTTCATAAAGACGGAAGTAGTTCTGGAAGGTCACAGAGGCCAGTGTCACGTTTTCCGGCTGAATCGCCACGCCTTCCTTGGCCTCGATGGCCTGATGCAAGCCATCCGACAGGCGGCGACCTTTCATCATCCGGCCGGTGAATTCGTCGATCAGCATCACCTCGCCATCGCGAACGATGTATTGCTGATCCCGCTGGAACAGCTTGTGCGCACGCAGGGCCTGAGTGACATGGTGGACGATGGTGGTGGATTCAGGCTCGTACAGCGACTGGTCGGCGGGCAAGATGCCGGCGGCTTGCAGCATTTGCTCCAAGGCCTCGTTTCCGTCCTCGGTGTAGGTCACGCTGCGGGTCTTTTCGTCCAGCTTGAAGTGCTCGGCGGTCAGCGATGGGATCAGCTTGTCAACCTTGGTGTAAAGGTCACTGCGATCCTGGCTTGGGCCAGAGATGATCAGGGGCGTGCGCGCTTCGTCCACAAGGATAGAGTCGACCTCGTCGACAATCGCAAAATAATGCCCGCGTTGCGCCATGTCGGCCAAAGCGCCCTTCATGTTGTCGCGCAGGTAGTCAAACCCCAGTTCGTTGTTGGTCGCATAGGTGATGTCGGCCCGATAGGCGTCTTTCTTCTCGGCGTCGCTTTGGTAGGGGTAAACCACGCCGGTGGTCAGACCCAGCGCACCATAAACCTTGCTCATCCATTCCGCGTCGCGCTTGGCGAGATAATCGTTCACCGTCACCACATGCACGCTTTTGCCGGTCAGCGCGTTCAGATAGGCCGGGAAGGTGGCGACAAGCGTCTTGCCTTCGCCTGTGCGCATTTCCGCGATGTTGCCTTCGTGCAGGAAAATCCCGCCCATCAGCTGCACATCAAAGGCACGCAGGCCAAGGGCACGTTTCGCGGCCTCTCGGCAGTTGGCGAAGGCTTCGGGCAGAATGGCATCCAGCGCCTCACCGCCCTGCACCCGCTTTTGGAACTCAGCGGTTTTCGCCTTGATCCCGTCATCGGACAGGGCTGCAAACTCTGCCTCCAATGCGTTGATTTTTGCGACAACGGGGCGCACCGCCTTGACCAATCGGTCATTGGGCGTTCCGAACATTTTCCGTGCAAGCGATCCTAGACCCAGCATGTTTTCTCCGCCTGGCCGTTTCTGACAATTTCGTGTGAGGCTGTGGCCTTGCCCGCCCCTCTTGCCTTGCCTAAAAGGTTTGCAAGGCTGGGCTGCCGCCATCACACGCGACCCGTGCGATGTAAGAGGATGGCCCGGTATAGTCAACGTCACGCAGGGTTGCGGACCGATCAGGAGAGTGTGAGATGGCAAAAGCAATGCAGTTTTTGGCAGGAATGGCCGTTGTTGCCGCGTTTGCAGTGCCCGCGATGGCCCAAGACACCACCGCCGACACCATCATCGCCACCGTCAACGGAACCAGCATCACGCTGGGCCACATGATCGTGGCGCGTCAAAGCCTGCCGGAGCAGTACAAGGCGCTGCCGAATGAGACGCTGTTCAAGGGCATTCTGGATCAGTTGATCCAGCAAACCGCATTGGAACAATCGGTCGGTGACAAAGTGACCAAGCGCGATGCAATCCAGATTGAAAATGACAAGCGTGGCTATCTGTCGAATGTCGCGCTGCAGGCCGTGGTGACGGGCGCTGTGACTGACACCGCATTGCAGGCAGCCTACGACGCCCGGTTCAAGGATGCGGCGCCGTCTACCGAATATTCGGCAGCGCATATTCTGGTGGAGACAGAAGAGAAGGCGAAAGAGTTGAAGGCGCAGCTGGATGGCGGCGCGGATTTTGCGGAACTGGCCAAAGTCAATTCCACCGACACCGGGTCGGGCGCGAATGGCGGCGATCTGGGTTGGTTCGGTCTGGGCATGATGGTGAAACCGTTTGAAGAGGCGGTGATTGCTGCCACTGCGGGCAAGGTCACGGATCCGGTCAAGTCGGACTTCGGCTTTCACCTGATCTTGGTCAAGGAGACCCGCGTGGCCGCACAGCCAACCCTGGACGACCTGCGCGATGAACTGGCTGCCGAAATTGAGCAGGCAGCGGTGGAGGCCCATGTCAAAACCCTGACCGATGCCGCAAAGATCGAGAAGCCCGGTGAGGGGATTGACCCGGCCCTGTTGAGCGACCTAACTCTGCTGGACAAGTGATCAGACACGCGGGAGCGGACCATGGGCAAGAAAGACTGGAAGGCCATCGCTAAGGGCCTGATGAAAGACGCAAAGCTGGCGCAGGCGGTACCTGCTGCCAAGGTGAAGGTGGCCAAGATGATTTCGCCCCTCGCACCCGTGTCCTTTCCCGCATTGCCCCCGATTGCGGGGGTAGAGTTCTCGGCCGTTGAGGCCGGGATCAAGTACAAGAACCGCAAGGATGTGATGCTGGTGCGGCTTGCCCCCGGCACAGCGATGGCCGGGGCGTTCACGCGGTCCTCAACCCGGTCTGGCTGCGTGCGCGATTGTCAGGCCAAGCTGGCGCTGAAAGTCGTGGGCGATGTTGGTGCTGCAATTGTGGTGAACTCTGGCAACTCCAACGCATTCACCGGCAAGGTTGGCGATGATGCCGTGGCCGCCGTGACGGGTTCTGTTGCGCGGGCCTTGGGCCTTCCGGCAGAGCGGGTGTTTTCGTCATCAACCGGGGTGATCGGCGAGCCTTTGCCGTTTGAAAAGATCACCGCGATTGTGGGCGATCTGGCTGCCGGACTGCGTGAAGATGCCATCGCCATGGCCGCACAGGCCATGATGACCACCGACACCTTCCCCAAGGGCGCTATGGCGACCGTGCAGGGCGAGGGCGGTGTGATCAACATCGCGGGCATCGCCAAAGGATCGGGTATGATCGCGCCCGATATGGCGACGATGCTGGTCTACATCTTCACCGATGCCAAGATTTCCGCCGCCAACCTGCAAAAGATGCTCTCGCGCAATGTGGATGAGACGTTCAACTCGATCACGGTGGATTCGGATACTTCCACCTCTGACACGCTGCTTTTGGCGGCGACCGGGCAGTCGGAAGCTGCCGAGGTGAAAGGCGCTGTGGCCAAGGCGTTCGAAGCGGCACTGCGCGACGTGATGATGAACCTTGCGCATCAGGTGATCCGTGACGGCGAGGGTGCCACCAAGTTTGTCGAGGTGCGGGTGACCGGGGCGGCTTCGGGGGCGGATGCGGCGAAGGTCGCGATGTCGATTGCCAACTCGCCCTTGGTGAAGACCGCGATTGCCGGGCAGGATCCGAACTGGGGTCGCATCGTGGCCGCAGTCGGCAAATCCGGGGCTCAGGCAG
>JBIHZO010000219.1:0-6061 GCA_044231405.1 Cypionkella sp.
TGCAAATCACGCGCTGCACCCAATGCAGCTTTGAGCGGCGCGATAGTTTTGCGATCCCCGTGCGCGGGTCTGGCGGTTCGGGCAAGTCCGGCTTTGGTGGCGGAAGGTCTTCGGGCGGTGGCGCTTTGGGAAAATGGTAGGCCAATCCAAATCTTGCGCGGTTGGCAAAGCTGCGCAACACTTGGGCATTGCACAGAAAGGTTTCCGATGCGCCACATTTTGTTGCTGACGGCATTGCTCGCCAGCCCCGCCACCGCCGAAAACGTCCTGCAAAGCCATTTTGGCAACGACCGCCTGAGCGGATGTTTCGCGCGCAACTACACCAAGGCGCATCTGGCCGAACATCCGGACCAACTGGTCACGTCAATCACCGTCACCACATCTGCGCGCAGCGACCGCGGCCAGATCAAAATGTTGGACGTCTTTGTGATGATGCGCGGCGATCCCTATTACTATCATGCCTTTGCCGAGTGCAAAGCCAAGGGCGACGGCTTGAGCTGTCTGCTGGAAGGCGATGCCGGGGGCTTCACCCTGACCGGCGCAAAGAAGGGCGCGCTGTTGCTGACGGTGGGTCGCTTGGGCATGGGGTTTGAGGGTGACAGATTCGTCGAAATTTCGGGCACCCGCGGCGATGACCGCGTGTTTCTGATCCCAAATGTCGATGGCGATATCTGTAACTAGGACCGCTCGTCCAGACCCAACCATTCCTCTTCGGCGGCGGCGAGGGTGGCTTGGCGGTCTGCAATCGCTTCGGTCGCCTTGCGGAACTTGACGGGCTCGCGCGTGAACATCTCGGCGTCTGACAGGAAGTCGGACAGCTTGTTGATCTCGGCTTCCAGCCGTTCCATGATGCCCGGCAACACCTCAAGACGCTTTCGTTCCGCGAAATTAAGGCCTTCGGCGGCTTTTTTCACGTCAGCCCGCAGGTTCACATGTGATGACCCTGCTTTCGTGGGCATTTCCAGCGCCATCGCCCCGCGCTGTGCCGCATAATCCGACCAGCCGCCGGGATAGGCTGTGGCGTTGCCGTTGCCTTCCAAGGCCACCGTCGCCGTCGCAATGCGGTCAATGAAATCGCGGTCGTGGCTGACCAACAGCACGGTTCCGTCATAATCGCCCAGAATATCCTGCAGCAGGTCCAGCGTTTCGACGTCCAGATCGTTGGTCGGTTCGTCCATGATCAACAGGTTCGACGGTTGTGCCATCAACCGCGCCAGCAAAAGCCGGGCTTTTTCACCCCCCGACAGCGATTTGACCGGGGCGCGGGCTTGCGATTCGTCGAACAGGAAATCCTTGAGATAGGCGATCACGTGTTTGGGATTGCCCCGCACCATGACCTGATCCGACGCGCCGGAAACCGCCATCAACGGATCGTTGGTCAGGCTGTCCCACAAAGTCGCCTCTGGGTCCAGACGCGCGCGGGCCTGGTCAAAAACCGCAACTTCAAGGTTGGTGCCAAGCGTGACTGTGCCAGAATCAGGGGCAAGTTCGCCAATCAGCATTTTCAGCAGTGTGGTCTTGCCGACGCCATTGGGACCGACAAAGGCCACGCGGTCGCCGCGCTGCACCCGCAGATCGAAGTCGCGCACGATCTGCTTGTCGCCAAAGATCTTGGTCAGGTTCTTGGCCTCGATCACCCGTTTGCCCGACACGACCCCGGTTTCCAGTTCCATCGCGGCAGTGCCTTGGCGGCGGATCTGTGACCCGCGTTCATCGCGCAAAGCGGCCAGTGCGCGCACGCGGCCCTGGTTGCGTTTGCGCCGCGCCGAGATGCCCTCGACCGCCCATTTCGCCTCGGCCTTGATCTTGCGGTCCAGCTTGTGGCGGGCGTCGTCTTCCTCGGCCCAGATGGTTTCGCGCCATTCCTCAAAGCCGTCAAAACCGGCTTCACGGCGGCGGATCTGGCCGCGGTCCAACCACAGAGTCGCCCGCGTCAGGGCGCGCAGAAAGGCGCGGTCATGCGAAATCAGCACAAAGGCAGTGCGGGTGCCCTTCAGCTCTTCTTCAAGCCATTCAATGGCTTGGATGTCCAGATGGTTGGTCGGCTCGTCCAGCAACATCAGCGCCGGCTCTTCGGCCAACAGCTTGGCAAGCGCCGCGCGGCGACGTTCCCCACCAGAGGCCGTGGCGACGGGCGTTTCGGGATTGAATTTCAACCCTTCGGCCACCATCGGCACTTTGTATTCCTCGCCATCGGGCAGACAGCTTGCGGCATAATCGCCCAAGGTTTCAAAGCCCGACAGATCCGGGTCTTGTTCCATATAGCCCACCGAAACCCCGGCGGGCACCACGCGGATGCCTTTATCGGGTTCGACCAGCCCAGCCATCACCTTCATCAAGGTGGATTTGCCAGACCCGTTGCGACCCACAAGGGCCACCCGGTCGCCAGCCTGAACCACAAGGTCCAGACCGTCAAAGAGGGGATTACCGCCGAAAGTCAGCGAGATGCCGGATAGCTGAAGGAGGGGTGCGCGTGCCATGGGGCGGAATTATGTGCAGCCGGGCAGAAGGTCAACGCCTTGTCGCAAAGTTACTGCGCAATTGCCCGCAAAGCCCGCGCCCGCGCCGCAGGAATGCGGTCGATTTCGACGGCGGTGAAGACGTGCAGCGTGTCAAGATCAGCGTCGATGACCGCATGATCGCTGACCCAGCCCCCCATCGCAAGATAGGTGCGCAACAACGGCGGCATGGCCTGCATGCCGGCACGCGGATCGCATGCTTCGGTCAGGGTGTCTGAATACGCATAGGCACCCGGCAGGGCCAAGGGCCGCCAAAGGTCCGGTGCCCGATGCCCGTCGCGCAGCAGCGCCAGCGCTGCGCCATGTGCCGCAGGGTCGGCACCGTCAAAGGAGGAACAGCCAAACAGCAGGGTTGCGCCCAGATCATCGACCACCTGCGCCATCGCCCCCCAAGCCAGCCGCAGGATGTCGGGGTCGCGGTGATCTGGATGCAGACAGAATCGCCCCAGTTCCAGCATCGCACCCCGATAGGCCGCAAGCCGCGTCAGATCGTAAAACTGTGCGGCATAGCTGGAGGGCAGATCAGCGCCACTGGCGAGTGGCAACAAGCGATAACAGCAGACCAGACTTCCCATGCTTTCGACCAGAACATGCTGACACAGGGCGTCGAAGCGGTCGGCATCACTGCCCGGCACACCGCGCCTGATGCGAAACACCTCTGTCCGCAGGGCCAGGGCGCGGTTCAGGTCATCCGGGGTTTGTGCCAGACGCGCCACAAACCGGCCCTTTTCGATCCGCAACACCGCCTTTTCGCCGTGCAGTGCCGGTGCCATGATTCGTCCGGTCAACGCCCGGGCCGGGTCAGTTTTTCAGCAGCTGGTCGGCGCGCAAGCGGCCAAGGCTGCCGAACAATTGCCGCAGGATGCTCATGCCCTTGATGTTGCTGTCGGTCACGCGGCGCGACAGCGCGACCACACGGCCCTGTTCTATGCCGAAACGCTCGATATTCTCAACCACGCCCGTCTCGGTGAAGCTGATCGCCACGATCTGACGGTCTTCTTCGCGGGGTGGCAGCGCGCCAGAATGTTTCCAGCGGCTTTGGACATAGTACCAGCCAAGATCGTTCAAAAGCCCCGCCGTGGATGGCCGCCCAACCGTGGCCGCCACAGTCTCGCGGGTGTCGACGCCCACTTCGATCAGCGCCAGTTCAGTGTCTGCTGGCACATAGCCATGGTTGCGGTAGACGGCAGAACAGCCCGCCGCCAGCACCAGTGCCAGTCCAAACATCGTGATCCGCAAGCGGGCAGCAGCCCCGCTCAGACGTGATATGTCCACCAACTGCGCCATCCCTGCCCTTGCCTTGCGGCCAACACCCCCGGCACGGCGCAGCTTACCCTTGCACTGGACCTGCGAGGTCAGTATCGGATTGGGCTGCGCGCGATGGTCAGCGGCTCTTGCCTTTGGCTTACGACAGGTCGCGTCACTGTTCAAGAATGGAACGCGGTTGCGCTGGTTTGAGACCAGATTTCCGCACCAAGCGCGAAGGAAAGCCGATGTCAGACCCAGTTACTGCCCCAACAGACCTGCCAAGCCAGCCCTATCGCTCGGCTTTGGTTTCGGGGCGCAAGACCTTGCGCTTTACTTTTGCCCCCGATGATATCGCCCGCGCGCAGATGGCGAGGGCTTTGGGCTTGCTGGACCTGCCCGAATTTTCCTTCAAGGGTGAGATGTCGCCGATGGGCCGCGCCGATGTGGTGCTGCGGGCAGAGTTGGCCGGTCTGGTGGTGCAGCCTTGCTCTATCACTCTGGCCCCAGTACGCAGCCGGGTGAAAGACAGCGTCGAACGCCATTACCGCGCCGAATACATCGAGGCGAAGGGCGATGAGGTCGAAATCCCCGAAGATGACGCCGATCCATTGCCCGAAATCATCGACATCGCCGCCGTGGCGCTGGAGGCGCTGGCGCTAGCGCTGCCCTTGTATCCGCGTGCGAAAGGGGCAGAGTTTGGCGAGGCGGTGTTTGCAGCCCCCGGCGTGGCCCCCTTGAAATCTGATGATCTGAAGCCCTTTGCCGGGCTTGCGGGCCTTGCGGCACAGATGAAGAAGCCGGACACGGGCGCGGAATAACCGCCCATTTCGTCTTCTGCAGAATGGGGCTTGCGCCGGACGCAAATCCGGCTATGTTCCGCGCCTCAATCAGGGCTTTATCCGGGCTTATGACTATTCGGGTAAAGTGGCTGAAATCAAAGCATAATCAGGGGCATGTCCCCCACTACTTGAGGTCGTGACATGGCTGTCCCGCAGAACCGCACCACCAGCTCCAAGCGCAACATGCGCCGCTCGCACGACGCATTGGTCGCTGGAAACCCGCAAGATTGCACCAACTGCGGAGAGCTCAAGCGCCCGCACCACGTGTGCCCATCCTGCGGTCATTATGACGCCCGCGAAGTCGTGGCGACCAAAGCAGTCGAAGTTGACGAGGACGCGGCGTAAGCCGCCCCTCTGCGCGCTTGCTCCATGGGAACCGGACCTGAAACTTCGGCCAACCTTGGTGCAAGCCGAATCGTGATTTCGGTTGATGCGATGGGCGGAGACGCCGGGCCTGCGGTGGTTGTCGCGGGCCTTTCGCTGTGCGCCGATGTCATTCCGAATGCCGATTTCATCCTGCACGGCGATCAGGTCGCTTTGACGCCGCTTCTGGCCCGTCAGGACGCTCTCAAAGGCCGTGTGACCTTGCGCCACGCCCCGCGTGTAGTGCTGATGACGGACAAGCCCTCTCAGGTGATGCGCCATGGCGATGGCACGTCGATGTGGTCTTGTATTGATTCGGTGAAGAATGGCGAAGCGCGGGTTGCCGTGTCCTGTGGCAACACTGGCGCGCTGATGGCGGTGTCGATGATCAGGTTGCGCAAATTGCCTGGCGTCAACCGCCCCGCGATTGCCTGCCTTTGGCCATCCCGCAACCCGGGTGGCTTCAATGTCATGTTGGATGTGGGCGCAGACATCAAGGCCGAGGCGGCGGATTTGCTGCAATACGCAGCCATGGGCGCATCCTATGCCCGCAACGGCATGAACATCGCCCGCCCCCGTGTCGGCCTGTTGAATGTCGGCACCGAAGAACACAAGGGTCGCGCCGAGTTGAAAGAGGCGCATGACCAGATGGCCGCCGCCGCCGGGGTTGGCGGTTACGATTTCGTCGGTTTCGTTGAAGGCGGCGATATTCCGTCCGACCGCGTCGATGTGATCGTGACCGATGGCTTCACCGGCAACATCGCGCTGAAAACCGGCGAGGGCACGGCGAAACTGATTTCCGACTTCATGAAAGAGGCGTTCCGCGCCGGATTCTGGTCGAAGATCGCGGCCTTGCTGGCGATGAACTCGCTGAAACGCCTTCAAAAGCGCATTGATCCGCGCCGCGTCAACGGCGGGGTGTTTCTGGGGCTGAACGGCACCGTGATCAAATCGCACGGATCGGCGGATGAAACCGGGGTCGCAGCTGCGATCAATCTGGCCTACCAACTGTCGGATGCGGACTTTCTGGAACGCATGGCGGCACGGGTTGCATCGGCGGGCCGGGCGGGGCAGGATGCCGCCTTGGATGGG
>JBIHZO010000220.1:0-6049 GCA_044231405.1 Cypionkella sp.
ATGACAATGACATTCTTCCGGTTCAGAAAGATGCCAAAGATCCCGATGACGAACAAAGCCGCCGCCACAGTCAGGTAATGTTCCAAGCCTACCATTTTCGTCCCTCCGGGTCGTTGCCCGATTTTACTTCGCAGTCCCGGACATGATCCGGGACCTCATATTTACCGCGTGGCCCCGGATCAAGTCCAGGGCTGCACATTATCATTCCCTCTAGCTGTCAGGATAAACCGTCTGACACCCGCTCCCAATTGGGAAAACATGCCCATTGATTGCGATTGGTTTATTGGTCTTCGTTTCAAGCACAAATTCAATTTGTCTAGTCCGTGCTTCGGATAGTATCTCATCGACCGACATCGGGGTTCCGGCAGAAGCATTAGACTCGACACGCTCCAAAAGAAGTTCCGACTGAGAACGCACCATATTGCCGTCTTCGTCTGTCGAAGGCATCCAAAAAGCCACTTCATTCTCGCCGAACACCGCAACCCGACCAGATGAGCAATCCTGCACCAACCTGTCGACTTCGTTACCTTCACAAGCCGTCCCGTCTGCCAAATTTTGCAAGACAAACCCATGCCCGAGGTCTTTGACTTCTGATAGAAAAGCTGCCGACCATTCGTCATGTCTAATTTCGAATGAGCAATTGCCCAACGACAGGCGTTGACCATAGGGGCCAGACATCTTTGCTGGCTCGCAAGCCATAGCGGCCCCCGAAACCAGTACAAAAATCGCAGCCAAGGCCTTCATCACAACCCCTGCCCCGGTTTCGGGTCGGTCAGTTCCATAGCCTTCGCCGGATCGCGCCACATCTGGTGCAGCACGTTCTGACGCTTGACGTCCTTGCGGTGGCGCAGGGTCAGCACAATCGCGCCGATCATGGCGACCAACAAGATCAGGCCCGCGAGTTGGAACAGAAGCAGATATTTGTCATAGATCAGCAGGCCAATGGCACGGGTGTTTTCCACCTGCGCGATATCCGGCGTCACCGCCGCGCGCAGGCCCATCGCGCCATCCGCCTGCACCCAAGCGCCAACGCCCAGCACCAGTTGCATGATGATCACCACACCTACCAGCAGACCCAGCGGCATGTATTTCGACATCTCGCCCTTGAGTTCCGCAAAGTCGATGTCCAGCATCATGACGACAAACAGGAACAGCACCGCCACCGCACCGACATAGACGATGATCAGCAGCATGGCGACGAATTCCGCCCCCAACAGCACGAACAAACCCGCCGAAGACAGAAAGGCCAGGATCAGCCACAGCACCGAATGCACCGGATTGCGCGACAGGGTGACAAGCAGACCCGCAGCCACCGTGACTGTGGAAAAGGCATAGAAGGCCAGATCGGCAACGCTCATGGCGCTTTCTCCTCGGTTTCGGAAAAGACGGCTTGGGCAATTTCCAGCGCCTTTTGCATGGCGGGTGGGCCGCCGAACATCGACATTTGCCAGATCACTTCCGCGATCTCGCGCTTCGTGGCACCGGCAGCAAGGGCGTTCTTGACTGTGACGCGTAGTTGCGGCTCGCCCAGCGGACCCAGCACGGTCAGTGCGGCGACTGTCACCAGAAATCGGGTACGGGCGTCCAGACCATCGGGATTAAAGGTCTTGCCGAAGAACGCCTCCAGCATTTCCTTTGGCATCATCGGGAACAGTTTTTCAAACGCCTTGACGTCTACGCCTTCCATGGCGGGAGTGAAGGCAGCGGCCATTTTCTGGCCCTGCTCCATCATTTTGGCGAAGATCTGGTTGAAGCTGTCGGTCATCTGTAAGGCGCATCAAGTTCGAGGTTGCGGGCGATCTCTGCTTCCCAACGCTCGCCATTCGCAAGAAGTTTGTCCTTGTTGTAGAACAGTTCCTCACGGGTCTCGGTGGCGAATTCGAAATTCGGTCCTTCGACGATGGCATCCACCGGGCAGGCCTCTTGGCAGAAACCGCAGTAGATGCACTTGGTCATGTCGATGTCGTAACGCGTGGTGCGGCGCGACCCGTCGTCACGCGCTTCAGCGTCGATGGTGATGGCTTGCGCCGGACACACAGCCTCGCACAGTTTGCAGGCAATGCAGCGTTCTTCGCCATTGGCATAACGTCGCAAGGCGTGTTCGCCGCGAAAACGGGGACTTAACGGACCCTTTTCATGAGGATAATTCAGCGTGGCCTTGGGCGCGAAGAAGTACCTGAACCCCAGACCAAAGCCCTTGAAGAAGTCAAACAGCAGGAAATACTTCGCCGCGCGGGCATAGTCGGTTGTACGTGCCGGTCCCATGTTCAGCCTCCCATCGTCCAGCGCGCCCACAGGCCGCCGAACACTTCGAATTTTGCCAGAAACGACACCAGCACGACCCAACCCAGCGACAGGGGCAGGAACACCTTCCAGCCAATCCGCATCAGTTGGTCATAGCGGTATCGCGGCACGATGGCCTTCACCATGGCGAACATGAAGAAGAACACCCACATCTTGGCAACCATCCACCACCAGCCATCAGCCAGCCCCGGAATGGGCGACAGCCAGCCGCCAAAGAACAGCAGGGACATCAGCGCGCACATCAGGAAGATGGCGATGTATTCGCCGGCCATGAACAACAGGTAAGGGGTCGAGGAATATTCCACCATGAAGCCCGCGACCAATTCCGATTCAGCCTCGGGCAGATCGAACGGCGGGCGGTTGGTTTCGGCCAAGGCGCTGATAAAGAACAGGAACACCATCGGGAAATGTGGCAGCCAATACCAGTTCAGCAACCCGTAGTCGCCCGATTGCGCATTGACGATGGCGCTGAAGCTCATCGACCCTGTCGAGATGATGATACCGATGATGATCAGACCCAACGACACCTCGTAGGAAATCATCTGTGCGGCGGACCGCAACGAGCCAAGGAAGGGGTATTTGGAGTTGGACGCCCAACCGCCCATGATCACGCCGTAGACCTCCAGAGACGAGGCCGCGAATACGAAGAGGATCGCCACATTGATATCAGCAAGCACCCAGCCGCTATCAAACGGGATCACCGCCCAGGCAAGGATCGCCAGCACAAACGACAACAGGGGCGCCAGAAAGAACACCGCGCGGTCAGCACCCGCAGGCACCACGATTTCCTTGACGACATATTTCAGCGCATCGGCCACCGATTGCAGCAGACCAAACGGTCCCACCACGTTTGGCCCCCTGCGCATCTGGACAGCCGCCCAGATTTTCCGGTCACCGTAAACAAGGAACAACAGCGAGATCATCACGAAAGCGACGATCATAAGGCTTTGAACCGCCATCAACAGCGCGATCCCAAGACCCGTTTGCAAGAATTCAGCCATGATCCCTCACGTCCCTTACCTTGTAGCCCTAAACCGTCGGTATGCCCTGCGCGCCGCAGTCGCGCACAGTCACTTCGGCGTCGAGTGTTTTCAACCCCATCGGCAGAGCCGCCGAGATGGTGTAAACCGCATCCCCGCGCCAAACTCCACCCTGTTTCTCGACATTTGTGCGCACATGGCGTGCAAATCCAAAGCCCCGGATCAACGCATACTGCGCTGCAGCACAAGCGGCGTAACCCGACACCTCAGAATTGCTGCGCGCGCCGGTCATCAACACCCGGAAGTTGACCAGATCGCCGTCGAGCAGAATCGTCTCTATACCATCATAGCTGAGCGAAAAATCCCCCTGCGCCACCTCTGCCCCATCGGCGCAGCCAAACAACACGCCTGTGGCGAGTGCGATGGCGGCGATGGTGGTGCAAAGACGGCACATCAGGTTCTACTCCGCCGCTAGCGCTGTTTGGCCACGATCGGCTTCCATCGCCGCCAGTTCACCCATGACCTTGGAGGCGCGAGCGATGGGGTTGGTCAGATAGAACCCCTTGAAGGCGTTGCGGAAATCGGCGCGGCCCATGTCGCGGGTCGCAATCGGCTGCCAGTCATTTGCTGCCACCTGATCAATGCGGCCAAGATGCGGCTGTGCGGCGATGATCTGACTGCGCAATGCCGCCAGAGAGTCCCAAGCCAAGGTTGCCCCCAGTTCGGCAGACAGCGCCCGCAGAATGGCCCAGTTTTCCTTCGCCTCACCCGGCGCAAAACCGGCACGCATCGCCAACTGCGGGCGGCCTTCGGTATTCACGAAAAGCGCGTTTTCTTCGGTGTAGGCGGCGGCCGGGAAGATGATATCGGCGCGGTTTGCGCCCCGGTCGCCGTGGCTTCCCTGATAGATCACGAAGGGGCCCGCCGCGATGTCGATCTCATCGGCGCCAAGGTTGTAGATGACCTCTGCGCCATCGGTTGCCGCAGCAAGACCGCCCTCGGTCACAGCGCCGACGTCCATGGCCCCAACGCGCGATGCTGCTGTGTGCAGCACCAACAGTTTGCCGCCGATGGCAATGCACAGCGCCATTGCATGGGCCAGAACCGCCTCGCCGTCTGCTTCACTGAGCGCACCTTGTCCGACGATCACGATGCCGCCGGTGACAGTCGCCTGCGAAACAGCCGCAGCCAGTGCCGCGCGGTCGGTCCCGGCATGGGTGTATTCATAAGACAGATCAACAGCTTGACCGATGACCTTGATATCAGCGCCTTTGGTCCAGGCCTTGCGCACACGGGCGTTCAGAACCGGAGCCTCAATGCGCGGATTGGACCCCACGATCCAGATCGCCTTGGCGTCGTCAATTTCCTCGATGGTCGCATTGCCGACATATCCCGAGCGGTTGCCAATCGGCAAACGCGCACCGTCAGTGCGGCATTCGACATGGCCACCCAAAGATTCAATGAGCGTTTTCAACGAGTAAGCCGCCTCAACCGGTGCCAGATCGCCGACCAGACCGGCAACTTTGCGGCCTTTCATCGCAGCGGCGGCAGCGACCAAAGCCTCGGACCAACCCGCCTTACGCAGTTTGCCGTTCTCTCGAATGTAAGGCGTGTCCAGACGCTGGCGGCGCAGGCCATCCCAGACGAAGCGGGTCTTGTCGGAAATCCACTCCTCATTCACCCCATCATGGTTGCGCGGGATGATCCGCATCACTTCGCGGCCCTTGGTGTCGATGCGGATGTTGCTGCCCAACGCATCCATCACGTCGATGGATTCGGTCTTGGTCAACTCCCACGGTCGGGCTGTGAAGGCGTAAGGCTTTGATGTCAAAGCCCCAACCGGGCAGAGGTCAATGATGTTGCCCTGCAGGTTGCTGTCCAAAGTGGCGTTCAGATAGGAGGTGATCTCGGCATCCTCACCGCGCCCGGTCTGGCCCATTTGCAGGATGCCCGCGACCTCTGACGTAAAGCGGACGCAACGGGTGCAGGAAATGCAGCGGGTCATCTTGGTGGCGACCAAAGGCCCCAGGTTCAAATCCTCGGAGGCGCGTTTCGGCTCGCGGTAGCGGCTGAAATCAACGCCAAAGGCCATGGCCTGATCCTGCAAGTCACACTCGCCACCCTGATCACAGATCGGGCAATCCAGCGGGTGGTTGATCAGCAAGAACTCCATCACGCCTTCGCGCGCCTTTTTGACCATCGGCGATTGGGTCTTGACCAGTGGAGCCTCGCCGTTCGGACCGGGCCGCAGATCGCGCACCTGCATCGCGCAGGACGCCGCCGGTTTCGGCGGACCGCCGACCACTTCAACCAGACACATCCGGCAGTTCCCGGCAATGGTCAGGCGTTCGTGGTAGCAAAAGCGAGGGATTTCCACGCCTGCCACTTCGGCGGCCTGAATGATGGTCATCGCGCCATCCACTTCGACCTCGATGCCGTCGATGCTGATCTTCTTGAGGTTGGTCATGGCGGTCTCTCTATGCGGCAAACTTGGAGTGGATGGCGTGGTCAAAGGCGTGAGCGGTGGGGCCGTATTTGGCCATGCGGGCGTGACCCCACGCGACGGTGGCAATATGCCCCACCACGATCGGCCAGATCACACAAGCGGGCCCCTGCGCCGGTTCGAACCCATCGGCGCGTCGGCGCAAAAAGGTCCCGAGCAGACACAGGGTGTTAGGACGTGGCGCTGTCACTTCCACGACCGCAGCAAGCTGCCCGCCAGCGTGCCCTTCTCAATTTCGGCCCGGCCCACGGTGCAATAGCTC
>JBIHZO010000222.1:0-6034 GCA_044231405.1 Cypionkella sp.
TGCTGTTTGATCAGTTCGCCACAATGGCCCAAGGGGCGATCCATGGGCTGGGAGCGGCGCTGCTGCCGCGTTTTCTGATCGAGCGCGAACTGGCCGAGCGACGCCTTATCCCAGCCTTTGGCGGCCCGGTGAAATCCTTGGGCAGCTATTTCCTCGTCTGGCCCAAAGACACTGCCCGCCGACCGGCGCTGACCTCATTCCACCGCTGGCTGATCGAGGAGGGTCAAAGCAACAGTTTCGCCGCCGCCCGCCTCGACAGATAGGCCCGATGCACAGTGCCGAAGTGTTTTTCTGCGCAAGCTTCGCCGGTAGAAATCAGCCTGCACTTCCAATCATCCCCGCCCAAAGCCCTCCGATCCTTGCCAGAGGCCCCGACAGCGTCGAAGGAATATGATCCGAAGCTGGACGGATCGCTGCCCCACCGCGTGATTTGCGCGGATTTGGGCTGCGGCAGATCGGGCCCCAACCTCGCGCGCAGCGCGCTCAGGGCGCTCGCGATGGTGCCTGCACCGTCCAGAGGCTCGATCAAACGCGCCTGCGCGCCGGCATTGAACCCCAGCGGAATCGGCGCTTTGAGGGTGAGGGTCAGGCTGACACATTCGCTCCACGCACCGTCTTTTGGGCCGACCCATTCCATCCAATCCACATCACCCGGCCAGAAGGCGGTTTCAAGCCGCAGCGAGCATTTGTGCAATGGGCCCATTGCAGAACATCCAGCGCCCGTTGCCGTGTAGGCTTCAAGGATGCGCCAAACCCTGCATCGCCTGACTGCAGCACGGCCAATGGCAAAGCGACGATAACGTGGTCGGCGCCCGAAACCTGCCCATCGGCCAATGTGACGCTTGGGTTGGGGTCAATCCGCTTGACCTTCGCGTTCAGGCGCATGTTCAGCCCTTTGGCCAAATGATCAGCAATCTGGCCATAGCCATGGGGAAACAAAGCGTCCTCGCCGTTGCACTCTTCGGAAGCGTCAAACGACCAGACGGAAAGCTGCGACCAGTCACCGCCGTAGTCCTGCCCAATGGTCGTATTCACACAGTGCCGCAGCGCCCGGCGCGTTTCAGCAGTGGCGGCCTTCCAGGTCTGAGTGGCCTGCACCGCCTCATGCAGTGATTGGGCGGCGTCGCGTCCGTTGGCCGCTTTGCGGTCCGCCTGCACAATGGCTTTTGCCGCCCGCAAATCAAGGTCCGGCCTGTAGGCAGTCGACAAGGCACAGCTGGACATCACCGCCAGATCACGCGCCATGGCCAGCCCGGCGATGCCTGCACCGACCACCAGCACGCGCTAGACCTCTTTCGCACTGGCTGGCAACGCTGTCAGGGCCGTATAGCGATCAAGCTTTCATCACACCGCCCCGGCTGATCGTCGTTTCACCAATTGCTGTTGCAACTCTGTTTTGCCCGATCCAAAATGGCCGTCAAGCCAGCTGTCTGGCATGACTCAAAGGCCAATTCATGACCCCCAACCACATCGGTGACGTGTCGTTCTGGTATGCCGACATCGGCTTGCCACAAACCCGCCGTCCGGCGCTGACGCAAGACACGCAGGCCGATGTGGCGATCATTGGCGCGGGCTTTACGGGCCTCTGGACCGCCTATTATCTGAAAAAGACAAATCCCAGCCTGAATGTGCTGGTGATAGAGAGAGAATTCGCAGGTTTTGGTGCATCGGGACGCAACGGTGGCTGGTGCATGGGCACCTTTGCCTGGAACCACGAGGCCTATGCAAAGGCCACCAGCCGTGCCGCTGTGCTGGACATGGTGCGCGCATTGGAAACCACCGTCGATGAGATCACCCGCATCTGCGCCGAGGAAGGCATCGACGCCGATATCATCCCGTCTGAAGAGTTGATGGTTGCCACCAACCCTGCCCAACTCTCTCGGATGCGCGCCTATATTGCCGAGCATCACGACTGGGGCAACTCCCACCGCGTGCGCGAGTTGACGCCCGAAGAGGTCGCGCAGCGCATCACCGTTCCCGGCGTTTTGGGTGCGATGGTGGTGACGGGCATGACCCGCATTCAACCCGCCAAACTGGTGCGCGGGCTGGCGGAGGCGGTCGAACGCATGGGGGTGCAGATCGCCGAGGGCACGGAGGTTCTGGCCTACGACAAGGGCCGCATCCAGACCGCCCGCGCCATGATCACCGCCCCGATCATCCTGCGCTGCACCGAAGGCTTCACCGCCACGCTGCCGGGGCACAAACGCGAGTGGCTGCCGCTCAACTCTGCGCAGATCGCCACAGTGCCTTTGCCGCCCGAGGTCTGGGCGAAAATCGGCTGGGACGGGCACGAGTTGATCGGCGATATGAACAACGCTTATTGCTATTGCCAGCGCACGCGCGAGGGCCGGATCACCGTGGGCGCGCGCGGGGTGCCTTACCGGTTCGGCTCCAGAATGGACAAGAACGGTGAACCTGACGCCGAAACCATCCGGCGGCTGACCGAAATTTTGCACAGACATTTCCCGGCCGCCGCCGCCTATCCCATTGATCACGCTTGGTGCGGCGTTCTGGCCGTGCCGCGCGACTGGTGCGCCACGGTGGGGTTGGACCGCGCAACGGGCCTTGGCTGGGCGGGCGGTTATGTCGGCACCGGCGTGTCCACGGCCAACCTTGCAGGCCGCACTTTGGCCGATCTGGCACTGGGCCGCGACACTGCGACCACCCGCCTGCCATGGGTCAACCGCCGGGTGCGGCAATGGGAACCTGAACCCTTCCGCTGGTTGGGCGTGCATCTGATGTACAAATTGCTGCGCATCGCCGACAGACGTGAGGCGCGACTGGGCATTCCGCCCTCTAGGTTTGCGGCATTTGGCAACTGGATCACCGGTCGGTGATGGGCAATTGGCCGCGTTGACATGCCGAAGCGGTGCAGGCTGTTGGGGCGGTTCTGACCGTATTGTTGGCCCTGATGGCGCTTTTGGGGGTGAAATGGCAGGTTGACAGCGCCGAGCGCATTCAACGCGAACAACCCGCCCGCGACATTTTCCGCAGGTTTCCTGGCCTGTCGGTGGCCGACCCCGATCTGGCTGAACCAGAGTTTGGCACGTTGCAAGAGAGCCCGAAAGCCCCGGCCTACGCCGCCTATCTGAATCATCTGGTCCATGCTGCCGTACAATCCATGGCGCTGGACCCTGAACAGGCACCGATGCCTTCAGGCATTCTGGAACAGCACAAAGCGGCGCTTTGCGGGTTCACCCCCGACCAACTGGCACTGTATGAACCGGGGGCCAAGGCTTTGCTGGCCACGGCGCGCGGCAGGTGTACATATGTACAGGTCCGCCCCTGAGCATCGGATGCGGGCTTTATCGCTCCCTTTTGGGCGCTCTGTGGCGCTTCAGACCGCACCACCCCCTGAGTCCCGCCCGCCACAGTCTTGCCTCGATATGCGGTGTGCGCACTTTGGCCCTAGCCGAACCATAGTCTGGCGCGCTAGGGTCGGTGGATAACTCGGGGAAATAACCCGAGGCGAGGTAGGAACAAAAAACAAGCAAGGAGGGAGCCAATGCGCTGCCCATTCTGCGGTAACATTGACACCCAAGTGAAGGACAGCCGTCCTGCGGAGGATCACGTTTCGATCCGCCGCCGTCGGTTTTGCCCGGCCTGCGGGGGTCGCTTTACCACCTATGAACGTGTGCAATTGCGTGATCTGGTCGTGGTCAAATCCTCGGGCAAGCGCGAAGATTTTGACCGCACCAAGTTGGAGCGATCCATCCGTATCGCCATGCAGAAACGCCCGATTGATCCTGAACGGATTGATCAGATGATTTCCGGCATTGTGCGGCGGCTGGAATCCCTGGGCGATACCGACATCCAGTCCAAGCAGATCGGCGAGATCGTGATGGAGTCTCTGGCCCGCATCGACACCGTGGCCTATGTCCGTTTCGCCAGCGTTTACAAGAACTTCCAGGCTGCGGACGACTTTGACCGTTTTGTGTCGGAACTGCGCCCCGGCACTGCTGCGGACGAGTGAGCGACGCACACCACATGGCCCATGCCCTGCGCCTAGCCGCGCGGGGCTTGGGTCGCACTTGGCCCAATCCGGCGGTTGGCTGTGTGATTGTGCAGAACGACAGAGTCATCGGCCGCGGCTGGACCCAACCTGGCGGGCGGCCTCATGCCGAAACCATGGCCCTGGCACAGGCGGGGGGCGCGGCGAGTGGGGCCATTGCCTATGTCACGCTGGAACCCTGCGCACATCATGGCAAAACTTCGCCCTGTGCCGAAAGCCTGATTGCTGCAGGCATCGCCCGGGTGGTCAGCGCTGTCACCGATCCGGACCCGCGCGTCTCGGGGCGCGGCCATGACATGCTGCGCAAGGCTGGCATCGTCGTGACCGAGGGCGTGCTGCAGAGTGAAGCTTTTGCCCTGAACACCGGCTTCTTTCAGCGCGTTTCAGATGGCACTCCGCATGTGACCCTGAAGCTGGCGTTGACGCTGGATGGCCGCATCGCCAATGCCGCTGGGGCCAGCCGCTGGATCACCGGGCCGTTGGCGCGCCGTCAAGTGCACATGCAACGCGCAGGCCATGATGCGGTGATGGTGGGCATCGGCACCGCACTGGCCGATGACCCCGACCTGACCGTGCGCGATCTGGGCACACCGCATCAACCGCTGCGCGTCGTGATCGACAGTCAGTTGCGCCTGCCCTCAAGCAGCCGTTTGGCGCAGACGGCCCGCAGCATCCCGGTCTGGGTCTGTCACGCAGACGGGGCCCCGGTGCCTGCGGCCTTGCAAGACCTTGGCCTGACCTTGATCCCCTGCACCACGGATGGCTCAGGGCGGGTGAACATCAGTGATGCTTTACATCAGCTTGCGGCCCTTGGCCTGACCCGTATCTATTGTGAAGGCGGCGGCACGCTGGCCGCCTCGTTGATCGCGGGCGGTCATGCCGGTGAGATCATCGCGTTTTCGGCTGGCCACGTCTTCGGATCAAACGGCACGCCGGGGGTGGGGCCACTGGACGGCGGTCCCACCTTGCATGCGCCCGATTATGTGCTGACCGATGTGCAGATCGTCGGCCAAGACCTGATGCACCGCTGGCGGCGGCGCTGATCACCAGCTGCCGGTGTTGCCCATGCTGGCCCAAGGTTCTGCCGGGGCAAGTGCCGCACCCTTCTGCAAAATCTCGATCGACACGTTGTCTGGCGATCGCACAAAGGCCATATGCCCATCGCGCGGCGGGCGGTTGATCAACACGCCGTTGGCCGCCAAATGCGCGCAAACCGCATAGATATCGTCCACTTCATAGGCCAGATGGCCGAAATGCCGCCCATCTGCGGGCAGTCCCGCGTCACCGTCCCAGTTGTAAGTCAACTCGACCGGGCAGTCGGGCTGTCCGGGCGGGGCCATGAAAATCAGGGTGAAGCGGCCCTTCTCATTTTCGTATCGCTTGGTTTCCTCCAGCCCCAGCAGGCTATAGAACGCCATGGATTTTTCCAGATCCAGAACCCGGACCATCGTGTGCAAATAGCGGATCGTCATCGCGCGCTCCTGTGTGTGATCGGTCGAACCTAGCAACATATGGCGCAAAGGCGAGGCTTAGAACGACGATTTGATACCGATTGAGACGCCGATGGAGTCGCGGTCATGCAGGGCTGAATTGGATTGGTTTCGGCTGGCTTGCAGGTTCAGAACCGGCGAAAACCCCATATACTCGACGGTTACAAACGTCATCGACAGATTGGCCTGCAACGTCAGATCCGCGCGCCCACCTTCGGCATAGCGCGATGTTGCATATGCCTGCTGCGACAGCTCCAGCCCTGCCGAAAGCCCGATCCCAGCCACAGGTGCGCCCTTGCGCCAGCCCAGCGATAGCGACGTCTCATGCGACCGCACCTCATCCGAGGCGGATGCGGTTTCCGCCGCCTCTACTTTGACGGTCAGACGATCCACGCCCAAAGCAACGCCATACCCCAGTGACACCGCCATGCGGTCCGAAGATTGCAGCGGGCTGTCCAGGCGTGTCGTACGGTCTGCCGACACGCCAAAACTCAGACTGCCGCGCGCCAGTTTGTGATCTACCCCCATCGAC